>JBOHGH010000030.1:0-43272 GCA_050699975.1 Pseudonocardiaceae bacterium
GACAAGCAACGAACCGGTCATTGCTTGCTTGCTTCGAAATACCGGTGACCACGACTCGCTCTTCTGTTGCCGAGCTCGACACCAGTGCTGTCCGAAGCCGCGCGGGCAGCACTGGTGTCGAGTTCGGCGCACGTAGGGTTGTCAGGGGGTGGGGCCGCCGCGACCCGGGACCGGTGTTCGCGTTTGAGGTACGGGCGATCACGACCGGCAGCAGCACGCATTTCGCACCTCAGGGCAGCGCAGCGGCTACGGAGTTGGCTCCTAAACGCAGCCGCCGCGATCACGCCGACAGCAAGCGCTGGAAGAACTCACGGTAGCGCTGGAAGCTCACCCGCAGATCCTCGGTTGACATCGTCTCGCTCGCGTGCTTGCTTCCCACGTTCGCGCGAATCTCATCCAGTGTCCGGTCGATCAGCATGCTGGCCTCGTGCACCGCGCGCTGCGGATCGTCGACAAAGGTGCCCTGCACTCGTTGCCACTCGTCGCGCAGGCTGGCGACGTCGTTGAGCAGGCCCACCTGCGCTGCACTGCCCTCGGCAGTGGGCTGATCGCCAGACCGGCCACGGAACTCCTCCGACCGAGCCGACTGCAGCGTGGGTTCGCGTCCGGCATCGTGGGGTGCGGTCGCCGGCCGGTCGGCGTAGCTGGGTCCGCCAGCATTGGGACCGACGGGCTCGGAGTGCCTCGCCGGGGCAGGCTCGTGGGCCCGCTGAGTCTCCTGGGCCAGGGTCCCCTGGACCGGAGTCCCCTCGGCCGCCGGAGTCCCCTGCGCCGGGGCAGGCTCGTGGGTACGGTCCAGGACATCCCCGCGATCCGCCGGATCCGGATCCCCTGGATGGTCAGTACGTGTCCCGGTTCCTCGATTCTCCTTGTCGCGAATGCGGCCCAGCTCATCGTCGACGAAGCGGCGTACTCGGCTGCCCAGACCTTCTCGCCGTTCGTGCTCCCCCTGATGTTCCTGCGGGGTATTCATGCTGAATCTCCGTTCCTGATACCTCAACGTTGTTTGCTTACCGGGACTGCACGAGCTCCTCGAACAGTGCGCGGTAGTGCACGAACGCCTGTCGCAGCTCCTCGGTGTCAGAATTGCCTGAATGACCGTGATGGGCCTTCCTGGCGGCATGCGCGGCGCGATAGTGCTCGACGACCTGCGGGTGGTCCGCGGCGACCAGCTCGGCACGTTCACCGAAGTCCTCCACCGGGTAGCCGCGATCCTGCATCACGTCCGTGACCAGCCGGTCGGCCTCATCCAGCGCAGATCCGGGCCGGTCGACGAATTCGGACTGCACGGCATCCCAGCGTCGGGTGTAGCGATCACGGGACGCGGGATCCAAAGAGCGGATTTCGAGCCGGTCGCGCCGATCAGCGACCTTACCCAAATGCTGCGCTGCGTCGCGCTCGCTGCCACGCGCTCGCACCTCGCGCTCGTATTCGGGTCCGAACCGCTCCTGCAGGCTGGCGCGCCGACGCCGACGGACGTCCCATACCGCGAATGCCACTACTCCCGCGAGCACGACGATTCCGATGATGATGAGCAATACAACGGTGTCCATGACGAGCCTCCACCTGTTCAATCGACCATTTGTTACATACCCCGCTGCCCAGGCGCTCACACACGGTCCACCCGTTCGGCCTATTGACTGGGCCCGAATGGACTCACAGGTGCAGGCGCGCGAAGAGCAGGGCCTCGGTCAGGGCGGCGCGGCGCTCCGGGCGGGTGCGGGCCCGCCGGGTACTCACCTCAAGCACGACGGTGCCGGTGAATCCACGGTCCACCAGCCACCGGCACACTTCGGCGCAAGGCTGGCTACCCCGGCCGGGCACCAGATGCTCGTCGCGTGGGGCGCCGCTGCCATCGGCCAGATGCAGGTGCGCCAGCAGCGACCCCATCCGCTGCGCCATCGCCACCGCGTCGACCTGGGCCGTGGCGGTATGCGACAGGTCCAGCGTGTAGTGCGAGTATCCGAAGTCAGTCGGGTCCGGTGACGGCGCGTAGCTGGACACCTCGAGCCGGCCACGGCGTACCGGGAACATGTTCTCCACCGCGATCGCGAGCCCGGACGAGGCCTCCAGCGCGGAGATCTGCTCTGCGAACCCGGTGGCGTAGCCCCGCTGCCAACGAAACGGGGGGTGCACCACCACGACGCCGGCTCCCAACTCGAGGGCCGCCTGCACGGTGCGGTCCAGCCGAACCGCCGGATCTGCTGCCCACACCCGCTGGGTGATCAGCAAGCAGGGGGCGTGCAGGGCAAGCACGGGCATCCGGTAGCGAGCCCTCAACTTCGCGAGGGCGGCGACGTCCTGGCTGGCCGGATCACCCCAGACCATCACCTCGACGCCGTCGTAGCCGAGCTCGGCAGCCAGCTCGAAGGCCACGGCGACCGATTCGGGCCACACCGACGCGGTGGAAAGGGCCACCCGGATCGGGCCTGCCGGGGGCACCGCCTATCGGCCACCGACGAGCAGCAACGCGGCCGGGGACACGGTGACGAACAACCCGACGAGCACCGCGGTCACAGTCGTCTGCAGGTCCTCGGCACGCCGGACCCGGCGGACCACCCAGACCAGTCCGGTGATCACAACCAGTGCTACCACCAGTGCCACCACTGGCATCCGCTGCCAGAGCCATTCACAGATCAGCCACAGCGCCGCGCCGCCGAGCACGCCGATCCCGATCTGGGCCACCATCACGGCCCAGTCCCGTACCGGGGAGCCGTACTGCGGCTCGTCCGGTTCCTCGGTGCCGGAGTCGTACGGCTCCTCGGTGGCATCCCCGGCCTGCCCGGCGGGTTCGTCGACCCTCTTGCCGTTCACCTTCTGCCTGGGGATGGCCTGTTGGGGGATGGCACGGGTGGCCGTGCCCAGCCCAGCGGGGGGTTCCCCGCCACCTGGGAGGCGCCCGGGCCAGGAGGCGCGATCCAGCGATGCCGGTTCCAGCCGGGGGAACTGGACAGTGGCCGGGTCATCGGGCAGCACTGCCGCGGTGAGCGGCCGGCGCCCAGCGAACGCCGACGGCTGACTCACCGCCGAGGTCCCCACAGCCGGGACCCGTGCAGCCGGAGTCCCCACAGCCGGAGTCCACTGCCGGTCGCCGCGACGGTTGAGATACGACGGGGACGAATCGGGCTGCGGCGATCCATGCCGGCTTGGCCGGTCGGCGGCAGGCAGCGAGCCGCTGCCGGGATCTGTTCGGGCGGTCCGGTTCGGTTCGATTTCGGGCTGTGCAGCGGTGTCCGCAGCGGTGGTGCCGGTGTCGTCCGGAGCTCGGCGGCGACGCCGCCCGGTGGCCGGGGCCGGCTCGCCGTATCGAGCCAGCAGCTCAGCCACGCTGAACTGGGCCCGCTCTTCAGGCTCCCTACTGCGCCTCATCGCTTCTCACCGTGCCCCCCGGGCCGCTGTTAGTCCAGTCTGCCGAGGCGGGCGGCGCCCCGGCTGCGCCGTCCGGTCGATTCCGTCCAGCCAATCCAGCCTCCGCAGGATCACACCCTCCCGCAACGCCCACGGGCACAGATCCAGCTCATCGACGTTCAAGGCGCGCATCGCGGCCTGCGCCACCAAGGCCCCGGCAACGAGCTGGTGGGATCGGCTAGCGCTGACTCCCTCCAGTTCGGCCAGGTCGTCGGCGCTCATCCGGGAGATGAACGCGATCACCTGGCGCAGACCGGCGTCGGTGAGCGTACGGCGGGCCCGCAGGCCCGCCGACGACGGGGCGGCACCGGTGAGCCGGGCCAGCGACCGGAACGTCTTCGAGGTGCCCACTACCCGGTCCGGAGAACCGGCAGTACTCAGCATCCGGGTCGGCTCTTCGAGTTGCTCGACGATATGGTCACGCAGACTTGCCAGCTCACGACGGCGGGGCGGATCGTGCGCCAGCCAGGACCGGGTGAGCCGGCCCGCACCCAGCGGCAGTGACACCGCCACATCCGGCTCCTCGTCGATCCCGCTGGCGATCTCCAGTGAACCCCCGCCGATGTCCAGCATGAGCAGCCGACCAGCTGACCAGCCGCACCACCGGCGGACGGCGAGGAAGGTGAGGATGGCCTCCTGCTCGCCGGAGAGCACCTCGAGGTCGATCCCGGTCTCGGCCTGCACCCGGGTGAGGACCGCAGCGGCGTTGGCGGCATCACGCACCGCCGAGGTGGCGAAGGCCATCACGTCCTCACAGCCCATCGCCGACGCCGAGTCGACGGCGTCGCGCACGGTGCGGATCAAGTGATCGGCCCCCTCGCAGGGGATCACACCATCGGCGTACATCTGCTCGGCCAGCCGCAGCACTGACTTCTCCGAGCTCATCGGCATCGGGTGTGCACCACGGTGGGCGTCGACCACCAGCAGGTGGACAGTGTTGGAACCCACATCGAGCACGCCGAGCCGCACGGCAGGTCAGGCTACTTGCCCGAGGTCAGGCATCGTATTTGTAACCCAGCCCACGGACGGTCACCAGGTGCTGAGGCGACGAAGGATCTCGCTCGATCTTGGAGCGCAACCGCTTGACGTGCACGTCGAGGGTTTTGGTGTCGCCGACGTAGTCGGCGCCCCACACCCGGTCGATGAGCTGACCGCGGGTCAGCACCCGGCCCACGTTGCGCAGCAGGTACTCCAGCAGGTCGAACTCCTTGAGCGGTAGCCCGACCTCCTGCCCGGCGACGGTGACGGTATGCCGTTCGACGTCCATCCGCACCGGGCCGGCCTCGAGCACCGACGGCCCGAGGGTGGCGTCGCCGTCGACTTCCCCGCCGCGGCGCAGTACTGCGCGGATCCGGGCGATGAGCTCGCGGGCCGAATAGGGTTTGGTGATGTAGTCGTCGGCGCCGAGCTCAAGGCCGACCACTTTGTCGATCTCACTGTCCCGGGCGGTTACCATGATCACCGGGACCGCAGAGCGGGCCCGTAGTTGCTTGCAGACGTCGGTGCCGCTCATCCCGGGCAGCATCAGATCGAGCAGCACGATGTCGGCACCATTTCGGTCGAACTCCTCCAACGCCGCGGACCCGGTGGTGGCCACTGCGGTCGAGAAGCCTTCCTTGCGAAGCAGAAAAGCCAGCGGATCAGCGAAGGATTCCTCGTCCTCGACGATCATTACCCTGGTCACAGTGATCCTCCCACGTGTTCGGGTGTCGACGGGGTGCGCGAAACTTGGGTGGGAGTATGGGGAAGATTATCCGAATGCGCCGGGACCCGCAGCGTGAAGGTGGAGCCGGTACCGGGCCTACTCCACAGCTGCACGTCACCACCGTGGTTGGCAGCGACATGCTTGACGATCGCCAGCCCGAGCCCGGTCCCCCCGGTAGACCGGCTGCGTGCCTGGTCAACCCGGAAGAACCGCTCGAACACGCGTTCCTGGTGCTCGGGGGCAATGCCCAGGCCGCGGTCGGTGACGGCGATCTCCACGAAACCGTGCGACAAGCGCCTGCTGACCGAGACCGGACTGCCCGCTGGGGAGTAGGACACCGCATTGTCGATCAGGTTGGACAGTGCGGTCACCAGCAGCGTCGCGTCACCGTCGAGCAACAGCCCGCTCGGCGGGTCGACGGTGATCCGGATGTCGGTCGATTCGGCGACCAGCCGGCAGCGATCCAGTGCCTCGCGCACCACGTCGTCGACCTCGACAGTGGCCAACTCGGGGAGCCGCTCGGCGCCCTGCAGCCGTGACAGCGCGATCAGTTCGGTAACCAGCGCGCCCAACCTGGTGGACTCGTTGATGATCTTGGTGCAGAACCGGCGCACCTCCTGCGGGTCGTCGGCGGCGTCCAGCACCGCCTCGGCCAGCAGCGCCACCGCCCCAACCGGGGTCTTCAACTCGTGGCTGACGTTGGCCACGAAGTCCCGCCGGGTCGCTTCCAGCCGGACTGCATCCGATTCGTCGGATGCGTCGATGACGGTGAACCCGTCGCCCAGCGGTCGGACCTCGCCGAGTATCGCGGTGGGTTCCCGTCCGGATCGGGCTTCCCGGTCGGATGGGGAGAGATCGACCCGGACCACCTCGCCGGTACCGCGTACCTCCTCGGCGGCCTTGCCCGCGCGCTCGTCCGGACGCGACCCACGAACCAGGCCCAGTTCGACGGCGGCAGCGTTGGCCAGCACCACGTCGCCGAACCTGTTCAGCAACACCACTCCGTTGTGCGACGAGAGCACAGCCCGCTGGACGAGATCCGCGGCAGTCGCACCGTCCGGAGACCGCTGCGCTGCCGCTGTTCCGGCGCGGCGGCCGATCAGGAACCCGGCGATCAGCCCGGCCATCAGCAGCCCGATCGCGGTGAGCACGACGACTGCGAGTGTCACGCGGCAATCGTAGACACCCGACCCGGTGAAACTCCTAGACCCGACGCACCGCGAGCGACCGAATCGACGTCTGCCTGGCGAGTCTTCGTCCGTCGTTCACTGCGGGTTCATCCCCTGCACCCCTGGAGGTTTCGGCTGGGGGGTTCGGCTGCCCTGGTTGGCCACCGCGGCGATCGCGTCGACCGCCGCGTCGGGATCGAGGTAGGTCCCACCGCCAGCGACCGGACGCAGCCGATCGTCGAAGTCGTAGCGCAACGGGATGCCGGTCGGGATGTTGAGCCCGGCGATGGTCTGCTCGTCGATGCCGTCCAGGTACTTGACCAGGGCGCGCAGCGAGTTGCCGTGCGCGGCCACCAGAACGCTGCACCCGGCACGCAGGTCCGGCACGATGCACAATTCCCAGTACGGCAGCATCCGGATCACCACGTCAGCCAGGCACTCGGTCCTGGGGACGTCGACGCCGGCGTAGCGAGGGTCACCGTCCTGGCTGAACTCGCTGCAGGGCTCGATGGGTGGTGGCCGCGTGGCGTAGGAGCGGCGCCACAGCGCGAACTGCTCGTCGCCGTACTCCGCACGGATCTGAGCCTTGTTCTTGCCCTGCAACGCACCGTAGTGCCGCTCGTTGAGCCGCCAGTCGCGGCGCACCGGAATCCAGGGCCGGTCAGCGACCTCGAGGGCGAGGTAGGCGGTGCTGATCGCGCGGCGTAGCAGCGATGTGTGCAGCACGTCGGGCAGCAGCCCCGCCTGTCTCATCAGCTCGCCAGCCCGCGCCGCCTCGCGCTCGCCACGCATCGACAACGGCACGTCCACCCAGCCGGTGAACAGGTTCTTGGCATTCCACTCACTCTCGCCGTGGCGAAGCAGGACCAGGGTGCCCACGCTCATACCCGCAGCCTGCCAGGCGCCGCGAACCACGATCCGAGTGACACCCCCAAGGGCCAAACGGTTACTACCGCCACCCAATCGTGATCAATTCGCATAAACAAATAGCCCGAACGGCCGATGGCCGTGACTGCTGGCTTACCAATACATTAACCGGAAGCGACGGTGTTTCCGGAACCCCCTGCTGACACCCACCGTCGTTGCAGGGAACCGCTGGCCACTTGCTTCCCCCGCCCCCCGGGAAAAGCTGGTCGCGCAGCGGTTCCCTGCTTGTGCGTGGCGTAGAGACTGCGACATCGCGACTCTGCGACATCAAGACTCTGGGGTATCGACGTTCTGGGCGCCGCATTCTTGTCGCGCTGCGTTCTTGTCGCACTGGATTTTTGTCACACTGGATTTTTGTCACACTGGGTTTTTGTCGTTTTTGTCACACTGGGTTCAGTCACGCTGGGTTCTTGTCCGCTGGGTGACCAGGCATCGTCAGCCTCGCAGAGTAATCCCCGAGGACTGCGGCAGCGTCTGGTTCACCATCGGGCGTGACGGCCGCTGAAGGTGCCCGGAAGTCCGCCCTCGTGGAGGTACTTGGCTTCCTCGGCAACCTCCCGAGTCAGGCATGGCCAGGTCGCCGCGACACCGTTGGCGTCGCGGCATGCCCAGCAGCGACCCTGCGGGTCAGGCACATGTGCGTTCAGCGCGCTGCGCCACATGTCCGGCAAGTCCGCCAGGATTGCTGCCATGCCCATGTCTATTTACCTCCCGGAGATCGAGCCACCTTACAACCGGCGAGCCCGGCCGCAGTTTCATACCAGCGATTCCCGCCCGCCGAAGCAGCCGATCGGGGGATGACCTCGCCGTGCAACCGACCGTATCCGGTGCGTGACTGCACGCTGGCCATTTCCTCCTCGACACTCCGGACGCGACACGCCGCCGCCACGGCCGAGGAGCGCGGCCGGGACGGCAGGGGCCCGATTACGGTTGGACTCTTGATGGGTGTCGCTGTCAGTGTCACTGGCGTTACTTTGGGTTGGTCCTGGCTGGTTCCAGGTCGCCAGCCGCCGCCGAGCGGGGGTTGGCGGCGGGCCTCGCAGGGGATATTCCACCGGCGCCGTAGCGGACCTTGCACCGGGGCCACCAACCCGGTGGCGTCGCGCCACGATGAGACCAGTGCTGAGGAACGGTTGCCTTACGCCAATCGGGTTGCACTCGAACCGAGTACCAAGAAGGTCTTGAGATCCACCCGCCTGGCTGAGAGTGTGTCACCGCTCACCTCGCCGGCTCCCACCAAACTCCCGGCAGGCGAGCAGAAGCCCGCGGTTCGTCCTCCCCCGTCGGATCGCGGCCCGCCAGGATTCCTGGGGTGCCCCTCACCCGAGAGGATCCGCTACGCGGGACATAGTGGCGGGGCGACCCGAGTGTGCGACTCCCCCCTCTCCCCCGGGCCGCCCCGCCACCAACTTGGACCCCAGCTGACAGCTAGCTCAGCGCACCAGATGCTCGAATGCGGCGAGATTGACCAACGACTCGCCACGCGCCACCCGCCAATCCCATTCCCGCCGGATCGACGAGGCGAATCCGATCTCCAGCAGGGTGTTGAAGTCGCCATCGGCGGCCTCGACCACCTGGCCCAACACCCGGTCCAATTCGCCGGCGGTCACCGCATGGTGAGCGAGCCGCCCCACGAGGTAGATGTCGCCAGCCTTATCCAGCGCGTAGTGCACGCCGTACAGCCGGGCGTTTCGCCGCAGCAACCAGCGATAGACATCCTCGTGTGCCTCATCCGGATGCCGGCACACGAAGGCCTCCACCAGCACCCCGTGCTGGCCGACCAGCACCCAGCAGGTGGTCTGCAACTTCTTGGTGCCCGGCAGGGTGATGAGGAAGCTGCCCGGCTCCCGGTGATCGTGGCCCAGCCCAGCCTCGTCCAGTACCCCCGCGATGACCCGATCCAGGTCCGCCGGGCGGCTCACACCGCTACCTGTCACACCGCTACCTCGCGCTGCAGGGCGTCCACCGGGTAGGTCGCCGCAGCGTCGGCGTAGACCCGCAGCAGCGCCTCGGTTGTGCTCTCCCAGGAAAACTGCCGGGCATGGCCGGTGGCACCCGCCGCTAGCTCCGCACGACGCCCTGGGTGCAGCGCGACGGCGGACAGGGCATCAGCCCAGTCGACCGGGTGGTGGCTGCCCACCAACTGACCGGACACCCCATCGGCCACCGCCACCGGCAGGCCACCTACCTTGGCTGCGACCACCGGCGTCCCACACGCCTGCGCCTCGAGCGCGACCAGGCCGAACGACTCGTTGTAGCTGGGCACCGCCACCACATCCGCGGCGCGGTACACGCCGACCAGCTCGGCGCCACCCTGCGGCGGAACGAACACGACCTGCTCCGAGATCCCCAGTACGGCTGCGAGCTGGTGCAGCACGGTGGGTTCGGCCAGCCCGCTACCCGACGGTCCGCCCACGACCAGCACCCGCAGCCGGTCGCGCAGCGCCGGGTCACGGTGCAGCATCTCGGCGGCGGCACGCAACAGCACGTCCGGCGCCTTGAGCGGCTGGATGCGGCCGATGAAGGCGAGCACCACGGCGTCAGGTGGCAGGTCCAGTTCGGCCCGGGCGGCGTTGCGAGATCCCGGCGTGAAGCGCTCCAGATCAACTCCCGGCGGGATGGTGACGGTGCAGGCCGGGTCGGCGCCGTAGAGTTCGACGAGCTGAGCGGTCTCGGCCGGGGTGTTCGCCACCAGCCGGTCGGCCTCGGTCACCACCTGCTGCTCGCCGATCACCCGGGTGTGCGGCTCCGGGGCGTCACCGTGCGCCAGCGAGGCGTTCTTCACCTTGGCCAGGGTGTGTGCGGTGTGCACCAGCGGCACCCCCCAGCGGTCCCGGGCCAGCCAACCAACCTGTCCCGACAGCCAGTAGTGCGAGTGCACCACATCGTAGTAGCCGGGCTCGCGGCGCGCCTCGGCCCGCAGCACCCCGGCGGTGAAGGCGCACAGCTGCGCGGGCAGGTCATTCTTGGCCAGGCCCTCGTAGGGCCCGGCGGTGATGTGCCGCACGGTGACTCCCGGCGCGAGCTCCACCACCGGAGGTAGCCCCGAGGAGGTGGCCCGGGTGAAGACCTCGACCTCGACGCCACGGCTAGCCATCCGGGTCGCGGTCTGCACGATGTAGACGTTCATCCCGCCGGCGTCGCCGGTGCCCGGCTGGTCCAGCGGAGAAGTGTGCACGGAGAGCACCGCAGCGCGGCGCAGCGCCATCCCGATCCGGCCGATCACTCGCCCAATCCTGCCTGCACCGGCCCGATACCGCCGTTTCCCTTGGCGCTCGCTCCCGATCCGCGCAATTCGGGACGGGTTCTAGGGTGAACATGCTCCGTAGCCGAGGAATTCCACGCCCGGCGTCCCGCATGGCGACAGCGCCGGGCCTTAGCCCACCGGCTTCTCGGCAAGGAGCATCAGACGCATGCTGTCCAGGCCGTAGGGGCTCCCGTCGAACCCGCCCCAGACGTCGACCGGCTCGAGACCGCAGCGGTGCAGCATGTTGACGAGCTCCGGCAGCGTGTAGGCCCGCATGGAGAAGTCGATGTCGTCGCTGCGGCCGTCCGGGCGAATGAACCGCCACGTCGCCACGGCACGCCCGGAACGCACCTCGTAGACCTGCTTCTCGAGCAGGACGGTCCCGTCTGGCAGCTCTGCCCAGACCTGCGGGTGGTAGTTGCGGAAGAGCCAGAGCGGGTTGCTCATGTCGAGGAAGAACCGGCCCCCGGGCTTGAGCGCACCGGCAATCTCCCGGATGACGCGCTCGTCCTCCCCCTCGGTCTCGAGAAAACCGAAGCTCGAATACATGTTGACGACGGCGTCGAGCTCTCCGCGGAAGGGAACGGAGCGCATGTCCGAGTGGATGTACTGGACGTCGAGCCCGGCCCCGACGGCCTTGGATCTCGCGATCTCGAGAGATGGTTCCGAAAGGTCGAGCCCCGAGACGCGCAGTCCGAGGCGGGCCAGGGCGCGGCTGTGCCTCCCGATCCCGCAGCACAGGTCCAAAACGTGGGAGCCTTGCGACAGGGCCAGGGCCCGGGCGACGAAGCTGGCCTCGGTGGCTGTGTGCTCATCAGGGATCTGTAAGAGGAAACCGTCGAGCCAAGGCTCGCGGAAGAACGTCTCGTACCAGGGCGCAGCGCCGCTCACCGATCTCTCCCGTTCCTCGTTCCTGGTGATCCGTACTCGGCGGTCAACGCGGGACCAGGTGGACGGGCAGCCTGGTCGGCCCCCGGATCATGAGACCCGGCAGGCGGGGCGGATCCAGCTCTGCCGGCTCGACGGCGAACCGCTCCAGGAGACGCCCGAATACCACCTCCGCCTCGAGGCGCGCCAGGTGCGCACCGACACACCGGTGCACACCCCAGCCGAAGCTCAGCGGGACGTTGTGGGGCCGGCCCGGAAGGAAGCGGTCGGGATCGTTGAAGCGGGCCGGGTCACGGTTCCCGGCCCCCAGCACGACCACGACCCGGTCCCCGGACTGCAGCGTCGCACCTCCCACGGCGAGCGGCTCGAACACGTTGCGGGCGACGACCGGTACGGGGTTGTCCCACCGCAGGACCTCCTCCACGACATCGGGAAGGCGGCTCGGGTCCGCCCGCACCCGGCGGATCTGCTCCGGGTGGGCGATCAGCGCCAGCAGGCCGTTGCCGATGAAGCTCGTCGTCGTCAGAACACCGGCGATGTAGAGGAGCATGACCGTGCTCAAGAGCTCGCTCTCGCTCAGGGCCGCAGGACTCCCCAGGGCTTTGCCTGTCCCGTTCGCCACCGCGGCACCGTCGGACAGCGCGACCAGTTTTCCCAGCACGTCCCCGGACGGCCGACGGCGGCGGCTCTCGATCAGCTCGTGAAAGCAGGCCTCAAGCCGGGCATCGGCGTCGCGGGCAGCCTGCTCCACCAGCGAGGCCTCGTCCCCGGTCCGGGGTGCCGCGACGCTGAGCGCGGCGAGTGCCTGGAACTGATCGGCGTCCTCGGGCGACAGGCCGAGCAACTCGCCGATGACGGCGGCCGGTAGCGGGTAGGCGAGCTCGGCGATCACGTCGCCGCCACCCTTGCCCGCCATCGCCTCGAGGGCCCGGTCGGTGAGGGTCACGATCCGGTTGCGCAGCGGTTCCACCTCGACAGGTGTGAAGGCCCAACTGATCGCCCGGCGCAGCCGGGCGTGCTCGGGTGGGTCGTGCATGACCATCGACGCCTGCAGCCGGCCAGCGGTCGGCGGCGGGTGGTCGGCGGGAACCCGGCAGCCGCAGCCGCGGTCGACCAGCACCCGGCGGCACGCCTCGTAGCCGAAGACGTACCAGGCGCCGTCGGGGCCACCCCGATGGATGGGACCCGCTGCGAGCAACTCCCGGTAGAGCGGGTAGGGGTCAGCCTCGCCGGCCGACGAGATGAGCGCGTCGAGCACCGCCGACGACGCCCCCGAGCTCATACGGTTCCTGTTCTCCCACCGATCGATGTGACGCTCATGGTGCCACGACTCGGCATCCGGCTTGGCAGGCAGGCGGGGGCGGACCCTAGGGTCGGGGCATGGGTGAGGGGCCAGGGACCGCCGTCGTCACCGGGGCCAGCAGCGGGATCGGGGCGGCCACCGCCCGCGCGCTGGCCGCGGACGGCTTTCACGTGGTGCTCGGCGCCCGCCGGGTGCAGCGTTGCCAGGAGATCGCGGACGAGATCGGCGGCACCGCATTGGCGCTCGATGTGCTCGATCCCGACTCGGTGGCCGCCTTTGCCGCGGCAATACCCACGGCGCGGGTGTTGGTGAACAACGCCGGCGGCGCGCTGGGGCTCGATCCGGTGCTGGAGTCCGATGAGGCTCAGTGGCGCTGGATGTGGGAGGCCAACGTGCTCGGCACGCTGCGGATGACCAGGGCGTTGCTGCCGAAGCTGATCGACTCCGGGGATGGGGTCCTGGTCACGGTGACCTCGATCGCGGCCTTGGAGGCCTACGACAACGGCTCGGGTTACACCTCTGCCAAGCACGCCCAGGCGATGGTGCACCGCACGTTGCGCGGTGAGCACCTCGGGCAGCCGGTACGGTTCATCGAGATCGCCCCCGGCATGGTGGAGACGGAGTTCTCCGTGGTGCGTTTCGGCGGCGACAAGCAACGGGCGGATCAGGTGTACGCCGGGCTCACCCCGCTGAGCGCGCAGGACGTCGCCGAGGTCATCGCCTTCGCCGTAACCCGCCCCTCCCACGTCAACCTGGACCTGATCGTGGTGAAACCCCGCGCCCAACATTCCGCGCTGCGCTCCGCCCGCAGTCTGGATGCAGACTGCGGTAATCCAGGGCCCAATTAGCGCAGTTTGCATCCAGAACGCGACCCGGACGGTAGCCTCCCGGGCAATGGTCAGGCGGTTGGAGGTGCGGCATCGGTATCCCGAGGCCGCGGAGCGCGTCCGGGAGGTGCTGACCGGCCCGGACTACCTGCGCGACAAGTTGCGCGCAGTCGGTGGTCCAGGGGCTGAGCTGGTCTCTCGGGTGCGCGACGAGCGCGGTATCACGCTCGTGCTGCGCCAGGCTGTGCCTGACGACGCGCTGCCGTCCTTCATCCGTGCTGCGCTGCCCGGGGGCTTGACAATTAGCCGTACCGAGACCTGGACAGGCTCCGGCGGCCGCGTGCACGCGGTGGTCGACGGGGCGCCGGGGACGGTCACCGGGGCGTTGCGGCTGGAGCCAGACCCCGCCGGATGCGTGCTCAGCGCCCAGCTCACGGCTGAGGTGCCGCTGCCGCTGATCGGCGGCAAGGTGGAGGCGGTCATCATCGACAACATCGGCAAGCTGATGGACGCCGAGTACCGGTTCACCCTGGAGTGGCTGCGCGACACCAGGGCCTAGGCTGGCCGACCGTGGAGCTCGCCGAGTACCAATCACGGATCGCGACCGAGGCCGGTTTGTTGCGCGCGGTTGCGGTGTCTGCCGGCGCGGACGCCCCGGTCCCGACCTGCCCGGGCTGGACCGTGCAGCGGCTGGTCCACCACGTCGGCCGGGTCTTCGACATGGTCATCAGAGTGGTGCAAGCCGCTGATCCGGAGTCGCCGCCGAAGCGGGTCGAGCCGCCGCCCGGCGAATCACTCGCTGCCTTCGACGTGTTCGACGACCGGCTCGCCAGCCTGCTCGACCTGCTCGCGACCACCGACCCCACCACCCCGGCGTGGCACTTCACCGTCACCGCCCCACGCACCGCGGCGTTCTGGTCTCGCCGGATGGCGCATGAGGTCACCGTGCACCGGATCGACGCGCAGGCCGCGGCAGGCACCGGTTCGGCGGTGCCTGCCGACTTCGCCGCCGACGGCATCGACGAGGTGCTGACCCGGCTGATCGTGCGGCACACCGATGCTTGGGCCGTCGCGTCGTTGTCCGGCGCGGTGCTGTACCACGCCGCGGACGCCGGACGGGCCTGGACCGTGCGTCTGGTACCAGGCCAGCTCCCCCAGACCGCACCGGAGACGATGACCGAGCCAGACGCCTCGGTGGTCGGGCTCGCCGACGCGGTGTACCGCGCCGCCTGGGGCCGCCCGTCCGGCGCAGTGCTCAGCGGCGATACCGCCCTGATAGCCGCCACCCGGGCTGGCTCGACGCATGCCTGACCGCCAGTACGTGATCACGCTGGGCTGCCCGGACCGCACCGGAATCGTCGCCCGCATCTCGGGATTCCTCGCCGAGGCGGGCGGGTGGATCACCGAGGCGGCCTACCATGCCGATCCGGACACCGGCTGGTTCTTCACCCGCCAGGTGGTGCGCGCCGATTCCCTGCCTTTCGGGGTGGACGGGCTGCGGGAGCGCTTCGGTGCGGTCGCCGCCGAGCTGGGCAGCAATTCGGACTGGCGAGTCACCGACAGTGCGCGCCGGCCCCGGGTGGTGGTGCTGGTGTCCCGGGAGGCGCATTGCCTCTACGACCTGCTCGGCCGGGTCGCCGCCGGCGAGCTCGACGTCGACCTGCGCGCCGTGGTGGGCAACCACTGCGAACTCGCCACCGTGACCCGCGCGCACGGCATCCCGTTCCATCACGTGCCGTTCCCCGCTTCCGCCCAGGCCGACGCCAAGGCCGCGGCGTTCGCGCAGCTGCACGAGCTGGTGGAGGCCGAGCAACCGGACGCGATCGTGCTCGCCCGCTTCATGCAGATCCTGCCCAGCGGGGTGTGCCAGGCGTGGGCCGGCCGCGCGCTGAACATCCACCACAGCTTCCTGCCCTCGTTCGCCGGCGCCCGGCCGTACCACCAGGCGCACCATCGCGGGGTGAAGCTGGTCGGCGCGAGCTGCCACTACGTCACCGCCGAGCTGGATGCCGGGCCGATCATCGAGCAGGACGTGCTCCGGGTCGACCACACCGACACCGTGGCCGACATGGTGCGCAAGGGCCGGGACATCGAGAAGGTCGTGCTGGCCCGTGGGCTGCGCTGGCACCTGGAGGATCGGGTGCTGGTGCACGGCAACCGCACTGTCGTCTTTCATTAACGGGCGCTGACGGGCACTGATCGGCGCTGACGTGCACGACAGGCCGACACACCGTGCAGGAAAGACGGACACGCGGGGGGTTAGCAGGTGTGTTCGTGCGAGGCGTGGTCGTCGTGCTCGATTTGCAGGGTGCTGTGGGTGAGCCCGAACTGCATCCGCAACTGCGTGGCGGCGGCGTCGAGCACCGAGGCGTCCCCGCAGTGCAGCGACCGGGCCTCGTCGACCACCAGGTGCGCGGATACCGCGTGCCGGCCCGCTGTGATCGTCCACAGGTGCAGGTCGTGCACGTTGCGCACCCCTGGCACCGCGCATAACACCCGGTGCACCTCCGCGGCGTCGACGCCTCGCGGGGTGCCCTCCAGCAGCACGTGCGCCGCCTCGCGGAGCAGGGCCAGCGCCCGCGGCACGATCATTGCAGCGATCACCAGCGACGCAACCGGGTCGGCCTGGCGCCAGCCGGTGGTGAGCAGCACCACCGCGGCACCGAGCACCGCGACGGAGCCGAGCGCATCGCCCATCACCTCGAGCATCGCGCCGCGCAGGTTGAGGCTGCGTTCGCGAGATCCGTTCCGGCCGGACCCGCCCCGGGTGAGCACCGCCAGCGCGGCCAGGTTGCCGACCAGGCCGAGCGCCCCGAGCACCAGCAGTGGGACCCCGGGGACTTCCGGCGGAGCAGCCAGCCGGGTGATCGCCTCGACCGCGACCACCCCCGCCACCACGAGCAGGATCAGCGCGTTGAGCGCTGCAGCGAGAACCTCCGCGCGGCCCAACCCGTAGGTCCGGCCGTGACTCGGTGGGCGCTGCGCCAGCACGGTGGCGATCAGCGCGACCGACAGACCCAGCACGTCAGTGGCCAGATGTCCGGCATCGGCGAGCAGTGCTAGCGAGCCGGTCAGCGCGGTGCCAACGACCTCCACCAGCAGCACTGCAACGGTGATTGCGAGTGCCCAGCCGAGCCGGCGACGGTCCGACGGTGCGCCACCATGCCCATGCCCATGCCCATGCCCGTGATCGCCCACCCGCCACACCATACATGCACGCTCACGCATGAGTCAGATGACGGGAGCTGAGTGCACTCAGGACCCGGCTAGCCCGCCCCGCCCAAGACCTTCGACGATCTCGGCACCGGGCAGCGCAGCCAGCACCCGTCCCGGCAGCAGCAACTTGCTACGCCGCACGCCCGACCCCACCACCACCTGGTCAGCAAGGACCACCGCGGGGTCGAGCAGCACCGGCCACCCGGTGGGCAGCCCCAGAGGGGTGATACCGCCGTACTCCATCAAGGTCTGCTCGACCGCTTCGCCCTGCGCCGCGAAGGACGCCTTGCGCACGTCCAGCCACCGCCGGACCACTCCGTTGACATCTACCCGTGCGGTGGCAAGCACCACGCATCCCGCCCAGCGCTGCACACCGGCGCGCTTGCCGGTGACCACTACGCAGTTGGCCGAGGCGTGCAGCGGCACCTCGTAGTAGTCGCTAAACGCAGCGGTGTCGGCCAGCGCCGGGTCAATCTCGGCGACGGCGCAGCGAGCGGCCTGCTCGGCAGGCAGCGCGACCAGGGCGGCCGCAACCGGCTCCGCGAGCAGTTCGGGGACGTCCAGAGCGCGCCGAACGGTCAACTTCCAGGCCACCCGGCCCACTGGACTCGGCACAGCCGGCTTCACCAGCGTGGTCCGCGCTGCACCTCGGTCACAGCAGGCTTGACGTCCACCAGATAGACCAGCACGGCCACCAGCCCGATCAGCCAGAACAGCAGCCATCCAGCGGGATTGAACAGGATCAGCGCGGCCGTGCCACCGCCGGTGATGCCCAACCAGGCCGGCTTGGTCAGCTTGTCGGTTGCCGTGTAGGCGTCGGCCCGCTGGAGGGCAGCATGGATGAACGTGAAGAGCCCGACCGGGACCGCAGCCAAATACAGGACGAAGTAGACATACAAGTCCAGCCTCTCCAGCAGCATCCACCTAGGATACGCAGACAACGGTAGGCGGGTAGAGCACGCGTCTCCGAGCCGGGCCGTCAGGACCGCGACGATTTGTTGTCGGCGGGTCCACTGACCGGTCTGCGCGGCGGCGCCGGACTGGTTCGCGCGAACCGGGACCGCAGTTGCGCGGCGGCGGAGTTGAGGTCGCTGACCACGACTTCCAGCCGCTGCTGGGCGGTATCGACGCCGGCCTCGACCGAGCCCAGCGCCTGCCTGACTCGCGGCTGGCTGCGCAGATCGTCGAAGACCTCCTCGCCACGCTCGACGAGCGACGCGTAGGCCTCCCGTACGGCCTTCTCGCAGGCACCGGCCAGCTTGCGCAGCTCGGTATGGCTAGCGGCGTCCACGGCACCCAACACAGCGAATAACGGGGTCTTCACCGCGTCGAACGTGACCGTGACGCCTGCCTCGGCCTGCTTGCGCATCCGACGAACGTCCTTGGTAGTGGGCAGTGCGGGCATGTCTGTCACTCCTTCCCCGGGGCACCGTCCACCGTGGCTTGCGCCGGGGCGGACTGTTCGCGGTGCTCCCGCCGGAACGATTCGTAAACCTCGAGCAGCACCTGCTTCTGCCGCTCGGAGAGGTCGACGTCGGCCACGACGGCGTCGACGACCGGACCCCCGGCGCGCTCATCGAGGATTCCCGCCTGCACGTAGAGGACCTCGGCTGAGATCCGGAGACCGGTGGCGATCTGTTGCAGGATCCGGGCGCTGGGCTTGCGCAACCCCCGCTCCACCTGGCTCAGATACGGGTTGGACACGCCGGCGATCTTGGCGAGCTGGCGTAGCGACAGTTGCGCGTTGTTGCGTTGCTGGCGGATGTAGTCACCGATGCCCCGCCCGATGTCCTGCACCGTCTCGTCAACCCGCTTCACCTGCTCACCCCCAAAGGGTCAGCACCAACGATAGGCGCCACTGCTAGCTCCTGCAAGCGCCCTGCTCGCACAGATCAGTCGGGTACCGTGCGCCACCGTCGCGTCGCGATCTTGCGCTGCTCGGCCAAAAGACTGCTGCACCATGCAGAGGTGCCACAGGACGCAACTTCTGGCCCAAAGTTGCCGTCTCTGGCACATCCCCAACGGATCCATACCCGTCCCCTTGGAGCGGGAGGGGCCCGCCACGCTGGTTATCGGCCGTCGAGCCTGGCGCCGGGCCCGACGTTCCAGCTTGACAGAGTGGATCCGGCGCTTCAGAGCAGGAGTTGCGAGACGGTGTGGATGGCGAGGCCGGCCAGGGCGCCGACCACGGTGCCGTTGATCCGGATGAACTGGAGATCCCGGCCGACCTGCAGCTCCACCTTCCGGGAGGTCTCCTCGGCGTCCCAGCGCTGGACCGTGTCGCTGATCAGGGTGGTGATCTCCCCGCGGTAGTTGGACACCACGTAACTGGCCACGCCCTCCAGCCAGATGTCCACCTTGGACCGCAGCTCAGTGTCTGAGGTCAGCCGCAAGCCCAGCGAGACCAGCCCCTCGCGTACCCGGCGGCGCAGCTCGGAGGACGGGTCCTCGGCCGCCTCAAGCAGCATCTTCTTGGCGGTGCCCCATGCCGCCCCGACCAAGGTCTGAACCTCGGGGTGCGCCAGCACCTGCTGCTTGATTGCTTCGGCGCGCTCGATCGTCACCGGGTCCGTGCGCAGGTCCTGGGCGAATTCCATCAGAAAGGTGTCCATCGCCTTGCGCATGGCGTGGTCCGGATCACTGTGCACCGCCCAGGCGAATGCCAAGACCTCCGCGTACAGCTTGTCCGCGACCAGCTCGTCAACGAATCTCGGCGACCACCCCGGCAAGCGCTGGCTGACCACCCGCAACACCGCGCCGTGGTTGTCGCGCACCCACTCGTAAGCCCGCTCGGCCACCAGGTCGACGAGTTTGTGGTGGGCGCCGTCGGTGAGCAGCTGCCCGAGCAAGCGGCCCAACGGTGGCCCCCATGGCTGCTCGACAAGGCGCTTGACCACCGCGTTCTGCAGCACCGCTTGGACGTCCTCGTCGCGCAGCACGGTCACCGCGCCGCGTACCGCGGTAGCGAGCTCAGCGGTGACCCGCTCGGCGTTGCGGGGCTGCGCCAGCCACCGGCCGAGCCGACCGCCGACTCCCACCCGGCGCAGCTTGTCCCGCACCACCTGCTCGGCGAGAAAGTTGGCTCCCACGAAATCGCCGAGGTTCTCGGCCAGCGCGTCCTTCTTGCGAGGAATGATCGCGGTGTGCGGGATGCGCAGCCCCAGCGGGTGCCGGAACAGCGCGGTGACGGCGAACCAGTCGGCCAGCGCACCGACCATGCCAGCCTCGGCCATCGCCCGCACGTAGCCGATCCACGCCGCACTATTGGGGTCCTCGTAGAGCCGTGCCACCACATACACCACCGCGGCACCCAGCAGGAAGCCCAGCGCGACCGCCTTCATCCGGCGTAGCCCGCGCTGCTTCTCCTGCTCGTTGATGGTCAGCTCCACACTGCCGATTGTGCCTGGCCCGGCAGGATGAGGGCCGTGCGAACCCACGGACTGGTCCCCCGGCTGCAGCCGTTCACGTCGACGATCTTCGCGGAGATGACCGCGGTGGCGGCGCGAACCGGTGCGGTGAACCTCGGCCAGGGTTTCCCGGACACCGACGGCCCGGCCGGGATGCTCGAGGTCGCCCGGTCGGCGATCGCCGGCGGGTGCAACCAGTACCCGCCCGGATCGGGAATCCCCGAGCTGCGCAGCGCCATCGCCGAGCATCAGGCAGCCCGCTACGGCCTGGTGCACGATCCCGACTCCGAGGTGCTGGTCACCGTCGGTGCCACCGAAGCGATCAGCGCCGCGCTGCTCGCCCTGGTACAGCCGGGCGACGAGGTGCTGCTCGTCGAGCCCTACTACGACTCCTACGCCGCCGCGGTCGCGCTGGCCGGGGCGAGGAGGCGCAGCGTGGCGCTGGTCGCCGACGGCGACCGGTTCGCGCTGGATCTGGATGCGCTGGCCGGCGCGATCACGCCCGCCACCCGGGCGCTGATCCTCAACAGCCCGCACAACCCCACCGGCACGGTGCTGCGCCGCGTCGAATTGGAGGCACTCTCGGCACTGGCCGTCGAACACGATCTGCTGGTGATCACCGATGAGGTGTACGAGCACCTGGTGTTCGACGGTGCGCAGCACCTGCCGATCGCGACGTTGCCCGGAATGGCTCAGCGCACGCTGTCGGTCTCGAGTGCGGGCAAGACGTTCAGCGTGACCGGCTGGAAGATCGGCTGGGTGTGCGGGCCAGCGCAGCTGGTGGCCGCGGTGCGGGCGGCCAAGCAATTCCTCACCTTCGTCGGCGGGGCCCCGTTCCAGCCCGCGGTGGCCCACGCGCTGCGCGCCGAGCATGACTGGGTAGCGGCGCACCGCGCGGCCTTGCAGGACAAGCAGCACCGGCTGGCCACTGGGTTGGCAGCGACGGGGTTCGGGGTGCGCCGGTGCGAGGGCACTTACTTCGTCTGCGCGGACATCCGGCCACTCGGGTACTCCGACGGCCTGCAGTTCTGCCGCGAGCTTCCCGAGCGTGCCGGTGTGGTGGCGGTGCCGGTGCAGGTCTTCGTCGATGACCCGGCACCGTGGCGGCACCTGGTGCGCTTCGCGTTCTGTAAGCGCGACGAGGTGCTCGACGAGGCAATCGCCCGTCTCGCCTCGGCCGGACCGATCCGGTGACGATCGCTACAGATATCCCATTATGCGGTCACAGCGTGTAGTGTGAGGTAGCGATTGTCCGGGTGAGTGAGTCCAGACTTCTCGCCCAGTCTCCGATCAGGACATTGGCGCGGCGAGCCGGCGCAGGGCCGGCCCCGCGGAAGGGTTGAGGGGGAACCGGTGGACGCCATCCCCGACGCAGGTGGCGCACGGTGTGCGCCCTGCGGGATGCTGCGTGCACTGCTATCGGGCGCACTGCTGCGGGTCGCCGTGCTCGGGGGCCTCGTCATCGCGGGATGGCTGCTGGGATCGGGAATCGCCCAGGCTTCCGCATTCAACGGGCCCAGCGGGGTAAACGAGGTACAAATAGCCCCGCTGAGCCCGCTGAATGCGACGGAGACCGATGAGGATTCTGGGGGGCTGCTCGGTGAGGGGGCCACGGTCAGGTCGACCGTCGCGGGTGTCATGCGTGCTGTCCCGGCACCACGACTCCCCGTCCCGCCTGCGGAGCTCCCGATCTTGAAACCGGTCCTCAAGCCGGTGTCAAAGCTCGCTGCGCCGGCCGCTCCACAGGCGGGAAAGGCAGCCAAGTCGCGGGCAGCGGCCGATAAGCCCGCGGTGTTCGCGCCACCAGTGGCGCCGGCCGCGCCAGCTGAGCCGGTCGCCCCTGCGACAACGGTAACCACCCCTGCCCCGGTGCCCCATACAGTGGGCGAACCCGCACCCGAAACTCCGGTCTGCGTCGCCGCTCAACCAGTTGCAGACCCATTGGCGGACCGGTTCACCGGGCCGACGGCGCTGGGCCCATCAGCATGGCCCGGCAGCCCAGCGGACCCGGTTCGGCCGAGTCCCCCCGGAACCACCACCGCGCCATGCCCGGTCGGCAGCACCGGAGGCGGCGCAATCACTAAGAGCTTCCACTCTGTCACGCTCAGTGATGGATGGTCAGCGATGGGCCTGACTCCGACGCATGGTCGGCTGTGCGCTGACGCCGACGGCATTTCGCCGTCGGCGGCGCAGCGGCCCTCCACGTCACCAGACTGACGTCACGACACCCGGTAGGACGCCGTTACCGGCGACCCCGGTCGACCAACTCTGGGTCGATCAACCCTGCCGCAGCACCCTGCCGAAAGCCCCCGATCTGTCCGACCGCGCCCGGGCGGATCGGGTTTAATGGCCCCGGCGTCACGTTGCCCCCGTGACGCCGGGGCCCCTCAATGTAGTGGTAGACGGTGGTTGCACCCCTGTCAGCGCGACGGCAACGGTGGGCGTTTCGCAAGCGGAGCCCGCAACGCGGCGAACGGATCACCAGCGCGCATCATCGAGGCCGGGTAGCCAGCCACTCCTCCACCGGCTTGCTCCGGGGCACCTCGTAGCCGGTCGGTAGCAGGATTTCGCCGCGGTGCGTGCGGTAGTAGACCTGCCAAGCGTGAAAGCCCAGCACGGCGCGTTCGTCAGCCTGCATCAGCGCGGCGTAGTGCCGGACGCCTCGGACGTAGCGAGTGTCGTTGTTGTAGCGGTAGAGGGCGTTGTCGAGGCGGGCGTCGGTGCCATCAGCGCCACCGTTGGCGGCCAGATAGTTGGCCGCCCCGAGAATCGCGTCGCGGCTGTTCCACACATCGCCGCCGAGGCCGTATCGAGCCCAGGTGCCCGGGAGGAACTGCATCGGTCCCTGCGCGCCAGCCGTGGAGAGGCCGACAATCCGACCCATCCTGGTCTCGACCAGGTGAACCGCGGCGAGCACCGACCACGGTACGCCGAAACGCCGCTGCGCCTCGGCGTAGTACTCCCGCAGCTGCGCGACAGCCAGCGGCTCCACAATCCGCCAGGCCGGCACAGTCGTCGACACCCGAGTGGCCATAGCCTCGAACTCGCGTCCGGCGGCGGCGTTGCGCCGCACCGTGTCCTGCAACGGCGCCGGGACGTCGGCCAGCACCGCGGCGTCCCAGTCTGGCCGGTCGACAAGGGTGAGGTAGGCGACCTGCGCCGTCCGGCCGGCCGCCGCGACCTGTTCGGGCGAGGCCGCCGGGTCCCGCACGGTGGTCTCGGCGACGGTGAGCTGCCGGGCCAGCCCGCGCGGATCGGCCGCAGCCGTCGGCTGCTCGCCGGCCAGCGCCGGGGCAAGGGCGGGATCGACCGACCGGACCGCGTCCGGTCGGTCCGGGGCAGCCTGCGGCGCACTCCCGCACCCGGCAAGCACGGCGATCGTCATCACGGCCGCAGATGTCCGCATCACGGGGCTTCACGCTACCGCCCGGCCGAAGGCCGAGTCCGCACGCGCACCACGGCGTGGCGCTTGCCCGCCCGATTCACCTGATATCGATCGGTACGGTCACGGTAGTTCGGTCGATGTCGGAGGTGCGCACTGTCACCGCAAGCTGCCAGGTTCCGTTGACCGGGATCTGGACCCCGGTAGCGACATAGTGGCCTGGTGCGGTGCGCCGCACGGGAACCGGGATGGGGCCGAGCTGCCTCGGGGTGAGGGTCAAGGTGGCGTTGAGTTCAGCCACGTCACGTGGGTTGCCGGTGGGATCCTCGACGGTGACGCTGATCGTGTCGGGACCGGCGGTGGCGGGATCAACGTCGACGGTGAGCTGGCCCTGGCCGCCCGGCCCTCCGGTGTCGTAGCTGATGATGTGGTGCGCCGGCCCCGGCGACGCCACAGTCACGGTTCGACCGGGTTCGGCGTTGACCAGCAGCGCGGTGACGCCGAGTACGAGCGCACCGAGCATGGCTTCGCCCACCACACTTCGACGCAGTGTCACCAACGCAGGGGTCGACACGCCAGGAGACGACCGCGACGCTGCACCGACACCGACAGGTACTCGCCGATGTCGGGTGACCCACCTGCGGGAGAACCCAGCGACGCCCACCAGGACCGCGACAACCCCGAGTTTTGTCAGCAACAGCCACCCGTAGTCGGTGGATACGAAGGCAGCCCAGTTGCCGAGCTGGCGCCACGTTTGGTAGCTGCCGGTGCCGATAAGGATCACGACCGACGCGGCCGCGATTGACGAGAACCGACATACCGCCGCCTCCTCAGCACTCGCGGCACCCGCCGGTCCCACACCCGCTGGCCGCAGGATGACCACCACGGTGACCAGACCACCCAGCCACACCCCCATCGCCATCAGATGCATGACGTCCACCGGTATCGCCAGCGCTGGTTGGAGCCCCGCGGTCGCGTGACCTGCCACCGCCCAGGTCGACGCGAGGCCAACGGCCAAGCCCACTCCGAGGGCGCCGAACCAAGCGTGGCCCCGCCGCGCGACGTGCCCCAGCCACGCGCACAACAACACGAGGTACGCACCGGTCAGGGCCAGCAACATGAGCCGGGCGGTCCACGCTGCACCGAACCGGCTGTCCACGGTCGCGGAAAAGACGGCGGAGTCGAAAATGCGATCGGCACCCAGCCCGTTGCCGTAGGGGCCCTGCAACAGCAGACCCGCCATCGTGGCCGCCAGCAGACCGGCCCAGCCGACCAGCAGGACGCGGCGGACGTCGCGCCGGGCGATGGCGCCGGACCAGCAGAGCAGCACGAACGCCATCGAGCCCACCAGCAGCGCGAACGACGCGAACGCTACGGCCCGGGCGATTCCGTAGAGCACACCGACCGCGGTGCTCCCGCTGGGCTGCGCGGTTCCCGGGGCTCGGGTTGCCGAGGGCGCACCCACCGAAAAGGTGAACGCACCGGCGATCGGATGCGAATCGGTCGAGATCACCCGCCAGGACACGGTGTAGGTGCCCTGCTGGGCGCTGGGTTGGTTGCCAGTATGCAAAGCGACGCCCACGGTGGAGGCGCGATCGAGGTGAACGGCATCGCCGGTGTCCAACTGCGCACCTTCCGGATCGAAGACCCGGATCCCGCCGGCTGCCACCACCACCGGTTCGCTGAAGGTCAGTGACACCGTGGTGGGCGCGGTGGCAATCACCGCGCCTTGGCCGGGATCGGTCCCGATCAGCACCGCGTGGGCCGCGGCGGAACCGGCGCCGACGAGTGCCCCGAGCACCGCGCAGATCACGGTTATTACACAGGCTCGCAGCACTGGCCGACTGCGCACTGGCCGCAGGTTCACTCCGCGCCGATGCTATGTCCCCGCCGACGGTTGCGCAGGCCCAAGCCGATTCCGACGATCCCCAGCACGATGCCGACGATGCCGAGCACCACACCTACGGTGTTCGAGGAATCAGCGTTATCGCTCGTGGTCTCCGGGCTGGTACCAGCCGGTGTCAGCTTGAGCACCGGCGCGGGGTGTTCGGGCTCGGCAGCACCCGGTGGGGCGGTGTCGATCCACCGCACCACCTCGCCGTTGTCGTAGGTCTGCAACGCCTTGAAGACCAGCTGATCGGTGTCGGTCGGCAACGGGCCCAACGACACGTCGAACTCCTCGAACGTTCCGGGCGCAATCGTGCCACCCGTCCAGGTGATCTTCGATACGGTCTCGGTGATCTGCCCATGGCTGGTGGTGATCGGCGTGGCCAGCGTTGTCTTCTGCACGGTCGACGTCCAACCGGGGATCGCACGGGTGGACACCGAAACGATTGGGTGGTCGGCCGGGAAATTGACCTCCAATTGGGTCGTGGCCGCAGTGTCCCGCTCGTTGGGGACTCGGAAGGCAACCTTGGTATAGCCGCCTTGTTCTGCGGTCCGGGGATTCACCGTGACGTGCGCCGACGCGACACCGGCCAGAGCGAACAGCACCACGACACAGACAGCGCCGATCACCGTGGCGCGACGCCCGAGCCGCCAGCTGATCTTCGACATGACGACACGCTCCAGACAAAGGCGGGGCCTAACGCGGTCACAGCCGGCGGTCACAGCATCGTCACGAGCATGTAGCTCATCCCGATTCCCATAACGACGTGGCTGGAACCGAGTACATGGGGCGAGGTGACCACGCCGCGCGGTCCATCGCTCAAGGAGCCAGCACCGGCAGAGGTCGCTGCCACGATGCCCACCGGCTCGATCAACCGCGCGCCCGACCACACCGCGAACACCAGGAAGTACGCAACAAACGCCCAGGCCAGCGCCGGCAGCGCGATGCCCGGGGCGCTCTCGGGGATGTGCGCGCTGTGCGCCACGCCGTGGCCTGCGGGGACTGCGGCCAGCATGTACACCATCGCCAGGTTCCCCAGCACGTGGTGCAGGTCAGCGCCGCGGCCCAGGCCCGGTTGCAGGATCGTGGCTGATCGCGCATACCGTCGGAGCAACCGAACCGCGAACCACGCGGCCGCGATGCTGAACAGCACCTGCCAGTACAAGGCAGGCACCGGATTACCCCACGGCCAGAACATCGCGGCCATGCCGGCGCTCATCACAGCGTGCGACCCGTCCGCGCTGGGGTCATTGTTGCTGGCGCCCCGGCGGGAAGCGAACAACCGCACCGCGAAGAACAGGGCCAGCCCGGCGAACACTGCGGCGAAGACCCAACCCACCCACACCGCGCTCGCCACCGCAGCACCTCCCTACATCTCGTCGGGCGCCGTCACACGAGCTCGTAGAGGTGTAGTCGTCTCCAACCGCCAGTTGGTTCCCGACAATGCCCCGCGTGTCAGGCCCTCGTGCACGGTGTGTCAGGCCCTCGTGCACGGTGTGTCGGGCTCTCGTGCACGGTGTGTCAGGCTCCGGTGCACGCGAAACAGCGCGGCAGGCAGAGGAATCGCTGGTCGCGCGCTCGTGGCCGTGGGCAGGTCAGTCCAGCGTGGAGGAAGCCTTGCGGGGCGCGACCGACCCGTCCTGGCCGTTGTGGTGCTGCTTGCGTAGGTGCTTCTCGATCGCCTGATCCGCGACGATCATCGGGTCGGTGCGCAGGTCGCGGGCCAACGAGATACACAGCAAGATCATGAGCACTGAGAACGGTGCTGCTGCGATGATCGTGAGCGTTTGCAGGCCGTCCAGGGCGGTTTCACCGCCGACCAGCAGCATGACCACCGCCACCGCGCCGGTCGCGCTGCCCCAGAAGATCACGTTCCAGGTCTGGGGGTTCTGATTACCGCGCTGCGACAGGGTGCCGAGCACCATCGAAGCGGCGTCCGCACCGGATACGAAGAAGATCGCGACCAGCACCATCACCAGCAAGCTGGTCGCTCCGGCCAGCGGGAAGGTGTCCAGCAATCCGAACAGCTGCGCCTCGACGCCACCCTGGCCGGCGATGTCGGTGCCGCCGCGCTGCGCGCTGATCGCGGCACCCCCGAAGATGGCGAACCACACCAGGCTCACCACGCTGGGCACCGCAATCACCCCGACGACGAACTGACGGATCGTCCGGCCACGGCTGATCCGGGCGATGAACATGCCCACGAACGGGGTCCAGGAAATCCACCACGCCCAGTAGAAGATCGTCCAGCTGGACAGCCAGGCATTGGTCGCATCGCCGCCCGCGGCCGCGGTACGGGCCGACATGGTGGCCATGTCGCGGAAGTAGTCGCCGACCGCGGTCGGGATCAGGTTGAGGATCAGCACTGTCGGGCCGACCACGAACACGAACGTCGCGAGCATCAGCGCGAGCACCATGTTGGTGTTGGACAGCCACTGGATGCCCTTGGCCACCCCGGAGACCGCCGAGACGACGAACGCCACGGTGAGCACGAAGATGATCGTCACGAGCAGGGCATTGCCGGGGCTGGACAGCCAGCCGTTGGCCTGGAACCCGGCGCCTATCTGCAGCGCACCGAGTCCCAGCGAGGCCGCCGAGCCGAACAGCGTGGCGAAGATCGCCATGATGTCGATGGCCTTGCCCACCGGGCCGCTCGCCCTGGCCTTGCCGAACAAAGGCCAGAACGCGGCGCTGATCAGCTGCGGCCGGCCGCGCCGGTAGGTCCCGTAGGCCAGCGCGAGCCCCATCACGGCATACATCGCCCAGGGGTGCAGGGTCCAGTGGAACAGCGTGGTGGCCATCGCCGTGCCGATGCCCTGCTGAGCCCCCGGCGGTGGCGTGACGAAGTGCGTGAGGGGCTCAGTCACCCCATAGAACATCAGCCCGATGCCCATGCCCGCGCTGAACATCATCGCCACCCAGGACACCGTGCGGAACTCGGGCGGCTCGCCGTCGCGACCCAGCGGGATCCTGCCGTAGCGACCCAGGGCCACCCACAGCGTGAACACCACGAAGCCGGTGGCGGCAAGCACGAACAACCAGCCGAGGTTGTCCACCAGCCACTCCAGCACCGCGGTGGCGATCCCGGCGAGTGAATCAGTCCAGCCGACACCCCACACCACGATGCCGCACGAGATCACCGCGGCGACCCCGAACACCACCCAGTCGGTCAGCCGCCGACTGGGCTCAGGGGGATCGACGGCTGGCACGGCGCCGGCCGCGGACGGACTACCCGGCAGCTCCGAGTGGCGGTACGGCTGACCGCTGTGCTCTGCGGATGTCGGCTCTAGAGGCATAATTCAGAATAGGATACTCGGCGCGCCACCTGATCGGGTGACCTACCACGTAACCTGACCGTGGAGTCTGAATGCAGGACCATCAGTTGCGGACATGGAAGATGCCCCACGCCAGGTTGCCGGCGTTGCCGCCCTGCACCCAGTGCTGAAGGCCGGTCTGCATCCGAGTGCAGTACTCGTCGCTGACCCGCCCCTCGAGCTCGGCCTCGCGTCGCAGGAGCTCGTCATACACGCGCTGGTAGTGCCGGGGTAGCTGTTCGGAGTGGTCGTGGAACTCCACGGCGCGTACGCCTAGCCGGAGCAGCTCGCGCTGGTAGAACGCCGGGGTGGCCAGCGTGTCGAGCTGGATTCGCTGCAGGATCGGCTTGAGATCCTCCTTGCTGGCGCTCTCGGTGGCCATCGGATCAGTGAAGATCATCTGACCGCCGGGGCGGAGCACCCGCACCGCCTCCTCCAGCACCCGTGCCCGGTCCCCGCTGTGCAGCAGGGAATCCTGCGACCAGACCGCGTCGAAGGTGTTGTCCTGGAACGCAAGATCCTCGAACGAGCCGTCGACTACCTGGATCAACTCGTCGAGTCCCTGCTCAGCGTTCATCCCCCGGTTGCGCTCGTTCTCGACCTCGGACAGGTTCAGGCAGGTGACCCGGCACCCGTAGGTGCGGGCCAGGTAGCGGGCGGCCCCCCCGTACCCGGCGCCGAGGTCCAGCACGGTGGACTCCCGGGTGAGGTCGCCCAGGCCGGCCATGGTCTCGACGGTGCGGCGGCTGGCTAGGCCGATCTCCTCGGACTCGTCGGCGTACATGCCGATGTGGATATCCTCGCCGCCCCAGACGATGGCGTAGAAGGCGTCGGCGTCCTCGGAGTTGTAGTAGTCCCGGGCCGTGTTGACGGCGTTGGAGTACAGATCCACAGCCTGCTCCTCGGTGCGGTAGGCCTTCTCCGCAATGTGGACGAAGAAGTCCGGGTCGCCGTCTGAGTAGGTCGACTGGAAGTCACCGTAAGTCTCGATCTGCTGGAAGCCGACCTCGCGCAGCAGCCGTCGCACGTAGTTCTTGCGCAGCGGGAACATGTTGAGGTGGTAGACCGACTTGTCCGGGAACGTGTAGCGGAAGCGGGCCAGCCCGGCGTCGATGTACTCGGGTTCGGCCTTGACCTCCTCGCCGCAGTAGTAGTACGTGTGCTTGGACGAGAAACCGTCGTCCAGGATGCTGTCATAATTGCGCTGGTCGATGATCAGCACGCCGTCGTGCTTGAGCATCGCGTAGAACTCGGCGAGCGTCTTGCGGCGGTCGCGCTCGGAGAACAGGTGGGTGAACGAGTTCCCCAGGCACACGATCGCGTCGTAGGTGCCGTGCACGTCGCGGTTGAGCCAGCGCCAGTCGGCCTCCACGACCCGCAGGACGTAGCCACCGAAGGCTCTGCCGTTCTCGAAGGCCTTGACCAGCATGTGCGGGCTGCCATCGGCGCTGACCACGTCGAAGCCCGCTTCGAGCAGCTGCACCGAGTGGTATCCGGTGCCGGTGGCGACGTCGAGCACTTCGCGTACGCCCCTGGCCTTGAGCTGCTCGATGAAGAACACGCCCTCGCTCTGCGCGCGGCGCTTCCAGTCGATGAGCTCGTCCCACTTCTCGACGAAGCTGGTGACGTACTCCTCGACGTAGTGGTCAGACTCGCGCACCTCGGTCGGACTGTCGCCGAAGTCCTGCTGGCCGTCGTCCTGCTGGCCGTCGTCCTGCTGGCCGTCGTCCTGCTGGCCGTCGTCCTGCTGGCCGTCGTCCTGCTGGCCGTGGTCCTCCGGGACGTCGACCTGTGGCTCGTCGTCGCTCGGCGGGATCCGGATGCTGGTCAGGACACCCTCTGCCACCATGTCACCTCGCAAGCTCGTCGTCCGCCGACCCATGCCGATCCGAACATGCACGCAGCCCGGACGCTTGGCCTGCCGGTGGAGCGCGTTCATTCGAGTGGGATTGGCTAATCGCATTGCGTAACCGGCACGGTTAAAACTAAGTGAACATGCCATGCCGGGCAACCGGAGAGCGCCCGGCCGGTACCCATCCCGAGTGATCCGACGGCCGCCGTCATAGCTCTGAGCAGCGAGAACGCCGTCAGGCATTGGGCGATACGCACGATCGGCTATATTTTCCGCTGCCACACCTCCCGATCAGCGCCGAGTGACTACGCGCCGTGTCAGGCAGGGGGTCGGGCAGTGCAGGCCCCTCTTGTGAAACCGCCGGTGAGAACCGGGGTTTACTCCTGAGTGACATGGGGTAACTGACAGCAACCTGGGGGTCGTGGTGTCCGGAGCGGGCACCGGGCCCTCAAGGGCGGATTCGCGTCCCTCCGGGGCGCCACCGACGCTGGAGAAGGGAGCTGGAGATGGCGCTATTACCTGGCACGCTGGGCATGGCAGGACCGTTGTCATCCGACATCCTGGGTCTGGAGGTGGCCGAGCACGGTCCCGACGCTCGCGTGGTCACCGTCGTAGGCGAGGTCGACGCGCTGACCGCGCCGGAACTGGCCGACTTTCTGACCGCGCAGCTGGTCGTTGCCCCGGTCGTGGTGGTGAACCTTGATGGTGTGCGGTTCCTCGGATCTGCCGGGCTGTCCGTACTGTTCAAGGCCAACGAACTCGCCACCCGAGAAGATCGCGATCTGCGGTTGGTGTGCAACTCCCAGACCGCCAACTGGGCGCTGCAGGCCACCGGACTTCGGGAACACTTCACCTTCGCCGACAACGTCCCGGACGCCCTGAAGAACTCACCCTGACCGGCACGGCGTCCAGCGCCGCTCGAGTCAGGGCCTTCGACGGCGGGACAGCAGGCCGCGCAGCTTCGCGCGATTCTGCGGATTGCTCGCGTACCGCCGTCCCTGATCGACCACTCGCCGTCCCTGGGGGCTGTTCAGGAAGTGCCGGATCTTGCTCACGATCGAGGCCATCAAAGCTCCTGGGGAAGTACTGAGAAAATAGGTGCCTCCAGGCTACCCGCCATCGAGCGCAGGGGCCGGGGTCCGCGTGGCACGGTCGTCGGGGCCGTCCCCCGATCGGTCCCGGTATCCACGACGTTCACCAGGGTGGAAGGGCAACGATGGCCGTATGAACAGTTGGTTTGTCAGTTCTCTCGTGGTCATGCTGTTCATCCTGATCGGCGGCTACTTCGCGGCGTCGGAGATCGCTCTGGTCTCGCTGCGGGAGGGACAGGTCCGCCGGCTCGCCGAGGACGGCAAGCGTGGACGAGCAGTGGCGCGCCTGCTGGCGGACCCGAGCCGGTTCTTGTCCGCAGTGCAGGTCGGCGTGACGTTCGCCGGGTTCTTCGCTGCCAGCTACGGCGGGGCGACCCTGGCGATCGGGCTGCAGCGGGTGCTGGTCGGGTGGGGGTTGTCGGACGGCCTCGCCGGGACAACAGCGCTGGTCGGGGTCACGTTGATCGTGTCGTATGTCTCGCTGGTGTTCGGTGAACTCGTGCCGAAGCGGTTGGCACTGCAACGTCCTGAGGCGATCGCCCTGTTCGTGGCCCCCATCCTGAACTGGATCGCGAAGGTCTCTCGTCCGGTCATCTGGTTGCTGTCGGTGTCCACCAACGCTGTGGTCCGTTTGCTCGGTATCGACCCGCAGGCCAAGGCCGAAGAGGTCAGTGAAGAAGAGTTGCGAGACTTGGTCGGCAGCCACGAGGAGCTCACGCCGGAGGAGCGGCGAGTGCTGGCGGACGTGTTCACCGCCACCGATCGGGTGCTCCGCGAAGTAATGGTGCCCCGGACCGAGGTCGATTTCCTGCCCGGATCGGCCGGGATCGGGGAGGCTGCCGCCTATGTAGCGAACCAGCCGCACTCCCGCTACCCGGTCACCGGGGACTCACCCGACGACATCCTCGGCGTCGTCCACGTCCGGGACCTGCTGACCGCCGCGCACCGCCGCTATCACGGCCGGGACGGGCCGGAGACCGTTGGCGAGCTCGCCCGGGAGGCACCCGCGTTACCCGGCAGCCTTCCGCTGGTCCAGGCGCTGTCCCAGATGCGCCGGCGTGGTCACCTGGCGATCATCTTCGACGAGTACGGGGGCACCGACGGAATCGTGACCCTGGAGGACCTGATCGAGGAACTGGTTGGCGATATCGAGGACGAGTACGACCCCCGAGGGCGCCCCAGCCGGCAACTTGCGGACGGCAGCGTGGAGCTGGACGGGCTGCTGCACCGCGACGACATCAAGGAACTCACCGGCATCGAGCTGCCAGAAGGCCCCTTCGCCACCTTCGCCGGTTTCGTCATCAGCCAACTCGGCCGGACCCCTGAGGTCGGGGACAGCGCGGTGGCTCTGGGCCATCGCTTCACCGTGACCGAAATGGACCAGCGGCGGGTGGCCCGCATCCGCATCACGCCGGTTGACGATCAGGTCGACGCCGGCACCGAGGGTGCCTGACATCCCCACGTGCACACCCGCCAATTGCGCACCCACCAGCTCGGAATGCGGCCGATGGCAGCTCAGGCGGATACTGTGGTGAGGTGAGTTCGGTACGCCCGGTCCCGGAGACCGAGCTCATGGGCGGCGGTGAGCTGTCCGCCGACGACGCCTGGCACACCGTGCGGCGCTATCACCTCGGTCGCCTCTTGGTCGCGGCGTTCCTCCGCTTCCGCTACGGCGACGGGTTCAGCCATGCCCGCGCCTTCGCCTTGCAGCTCGCACTGGCGGCGGTGCCGCTGGTGATCGCCGGGGCGGGCCTCGCATCGGCCCTGGGCGCGGAGTCGTTCGCCGAGGTCGTGGCGCGGACGGTGGTGGCGATCTCGCCGGGCAGCAGTGATGAACTGCTTCGGCAGGTCATCATCGAGGGCGGCGCAGCCGACGAGGGCAGCGAGCGGGGCGAGGTGGTGGTCATCCTCGGGTTGGGCACCGCCTTCCTCGCGGCCACCTCGGCGTTCGCTCAGCTTGAGCGCGGCGCCAACCGCATCTACGGCACGGAACGGGATCGTCCGACCCTGCGCAAGTACGGCCGAGCGATGGTGCTGACGGCGACCGCGGGCGTCGCCATGGCCGTCGGGCTACTGTCCATCGTGGCCGGGGATGCGTTCGGGGAGGCTATCGAGCAGGTCTACCGGTGGGGCGACGCGGCCGAGACCGTGTGGGACGTGCTGCGGTGGCCGCTGGGGCTCGGCGCGTTGTTCGCCGCGGTTACCGCGCTGTTCCGGTACGCCCCGCGGCGGCGGCAGCCTGGACTTTCCTGGCTGGCGGTCGGGGCCGGGATGACCGTACTGGGGTGGCTGATCGTTTCCGTCCTGCTCGGGGCGTACATCTCCGTTGCCGACAACTTCGACGACACCTACGGGCCGCTTACAGCGGTGATGGCGCTGCTGTTGTGGGCCAACCTCACCGGGATCGCCCTGCTCGCCGGGATCGCATTGGCGGCCCAGCTCGAGGCCGTCCGGGCGGGCCGGATCGACCCGCTGCTGGCCGACACCGACGACGACGGCATCCCGGACCAGCACGACGAGGAAAGCACCGGTTCGGCCCGTCGTTGATCGGCTGCTGTGAATCCTCGGGAACCACCGACGGAGCAGCACGGCTGAGGCGACGAACACCAGCTTCTACGCCGGCCGGAGGTGGCCAGGGGCGGGGCCGCCCACTCCGATTCGTAATCCCCCACCCGATCCTTAACCAGGCGAACCGCCTTCGCCCTGGTCTCCTTGTCGAACCTGCTCGACATCGCGCCATTTCCTTCCAGCTTGGGAGGTATGCACGAAACCCGGGATGGTTCAATGCAGTCTCGGAGTGGGAGGATGTCCTCGTGGGAGACAGGCAGGGAAGACCGCGCCGCAGGTTCAGTGCTGAGTTCACACGCGACGCCGTGGAGCTGGTGTGAACGACCGGCCTACCGATCGCGCAGATGACACTGTTGCATTAAGCGATCGGCCCGTTCGATCGCTTCCACTCGTGGACCCAAAAGCCCTGCGGTCTGCTACGAAATGACCGTTTTATACCGGTCCTCGACGACGCTCGACGTGCCTGCCGCGGGAGACGGCTCAACGGCCACGGGCTCGCCGCGCTCGTCCGCGCTGGCGGTCCCCCTGCCTGCCCTTGCGGGGCAGTGCATCAGCTGCAGGAATTCCTCTCGACATCATGCAGTCGCGAAAGCTATAAAACCATCAAGTCCGCTGGCCAGGAGGGATACAGTGGCTCCACCAACGGCAGACCACGACCGCGATGACGACATAACCCAGCTCGCCCTAGCAATCCTCGACGAAGAATTGCGCTCGTGGGTAAAGACCCGGCACCGAGGTCGTGCATCGGAAGCCGATGGCGTCTCGGATCCAAAAGAGCCAAGCGCGGACGCCTCGTGATCTGCATCCGCTGCGGGAGCGAGAACGCCGCCTCGTTTCGCTTCTGCAGCAAGTGTCGTACCCAGCTCGGTCAAACGTGTCTGACATGCGGCTTCGAGAACCCCGCGGAGTCGAAGTTCTGTGGTGGTTGCGGCGCCCGGCTCCAGGAGGTTCGGGCGGAAGATGCTCGGGGCGAGCGCCGCCAGCTCACCGTGCTGTTCTGCGACATGGTGGGAGCGACTGCGCTGTCTCAGCTTCTCGACCCCGAGGATCTGGGAGAGCTGATCGCGGCCTACCAGAAGGTCTGTGGGGACGCGGTGCTCGCCCACGAAGGCCATGTCGCCCAGTATCTTGGCGATGGCGTGGTGGTGTACTTCGGCTATCCGCGCTCCCACGAGGACGAAGCGCAACGAGCCGTCCGCTGCGGGCTCGACATCCTCGAGGGTGTGGAAGGGCTGCGCGACAGCGGCAGGATTCCTCCCGGCACTTCCCTTGACGTCCGCCTGGGTGCACACACGGGGCGCGTCGTCGTAGGCCCGGTGGGCGCGGGCGATCGGAGGGGTCAGATCGCATTGGGGGACACGCCCAACATCGCGGCTCGCATCCAATCGGAAGCGGAGCCCGGCACCCTCGTCGTCAGTGAGGTCACCTGGCGGATCGTCGAGGGCTACTTCACGGGCAAGTGCCTTGGAGAGTGGCAGCTCAGGGGCGTCAGTGAGCCGATGCGGCTTTGGCTCGTCACGGCCGAGAGCCCGTCGAGGGAACGCATCGAGGTCGCCAGCATCTTGATTCCCTTCGTTGGTCGGGAATGGGAGCAGTCCCTTCTGCAACGGGCCTGGAAGGACAGCAGTTCCGGTCGTAGCCACTTCGTTTTGTTACGTGGCGATCCGGGGATGGGCAAGTCCCGCCTCGCACAAGTCTTCTGCGACCAGGTGCAGTTCCGAGCGGCTGACCTGATGGTCATGCGAACCACCCCCTACGACACCAACAGCCCGTTCCACCCGGTGATCCAGCTGACCGAGCGCAGGTTCGGGCTGGACCACACCCAAACCCCGGCTGAGCGCTTGGAAAGGGTCGAGGGAGGGCTTGCCGGCCTCGAGCTCGCCGATCCCGAGGCGATTGTGCTGCTGGCCTCGCTGCTTTCGATACCTGTCGGTGATCAGTACGCCCTGCTCGAGCTGTCCCCGGCGCGCCGGCGCACGCGCACCATGCAGCTCCTGGTCGACTTCATCACCGCTATCGCCCGGTCAGGGCCGACGGTGCTCTTGGTCGAGGATCTGCACTGGACGGACACCTCGACCCTGGAATTTCTCGAGCTGCTGGTCACGACCGCCCCTGACGTGCCGCTGTTGGGGATCTTCACGGCACGGTGCGAGTTCGACGTGGGCTGGGCTGCCGCGCCCACACTCCGCGCGATCGAGCTCTCCAGATTCCAGGGCGCCGAGGTGGAGGCGATGGTGCGCAGCGTGGCGTTGGGGAAGGCGCTGCCCAGCGAGGTACTCCGGCAGATCATGGTTCGCTCCGACGGCGTGCCGCTGTTCGTCGAGGAGCTCACTCGGTCGATCCTGGACTCGGGGGCACTCAGCGAGAGGGCGGTGTCCTGGGAGGCGGTCGGCCCTGTCACGGTCGAGATCCCCGCCACGATGGACGCCTCGTTGACGTCCCGCATCGACCGACTCGGCGCGTCCAGAGCAACCGCGCAGCTGGCCGCGACGATCGGCCGGGAGTTCAGCTTGGAGCTGCTGCGCGAGGTGAGCGAGCGCGACGACGCAACCCTTCGCCAGGACCTCGAGCGCCTGCTGCACGCTGGTCTGGCGTGGTCAGCCGACGGCGAAGCGGACACCTTCATCTTCAAGCACGCACTCGTTCGCGACGCCGCTTACAACTCGCTGCTCCGCTCGACACGCCAGCGCTATCACAGCCGAATCGCCGCCGCCCTGCGAGATCGCTTCGCCGACGAGACGTCGACACGTCCCGATCTCATCGCCGGTCACCTGACCGCAGCCGGTGAGGACGAAGATGCCGTCGCCTTCTGGGAGGCCGCCGGGCAGCAGGCGCTGGCGAGAACTGCCGTCCACGAGGCGGCCAAGCACTTTCAGCAGGCGATCGACTGCCTGGAGCGCTTGCCGGCCACGCTCGAGCGACAGGAGCGCGAGCTCGAGCTCCAGATTCTCCTCGCCCCACTCCTCATGGCCGTGTACGGCTGGGGGGCAGTGGAGGTCGAGCAGGCCTGCACACGTGCCCTGGGACTGGCGCAGGACCTGGGGCGCCATGACCTCAGCTTCGCGCCCCATTGGGGGCTGTGGACGCATCACTTCGTGCGCGGGGAGTTGGCGTCCGCCCTGGAAAGGGCCAAGTCGGTCTTCCAGATGGCGCGCGCCTCTGGGGTCAGGATGCTCGAGATGCCCGGGCGCCACGCCCTCGCCTACACCCTCGCGTACCGGGGCGAGTTCGATCGAGCCCTTGATGAGGCCGAAGCAGGCCTGGCCCTTTATGATCCGGACCAGGAGAAGGAGATCACGAGGAACTTCGGCATGTCGCCCGTGATTTGCTTGCTCACCGCGCGAGCGCACTCTCTCTGGATGCTGGGCCGTGTCGTTGAGGCAGAGGATGACTACGATCGCATGCTCCAGATCGCGCGCGATCTCGGACACCCGTTCAGCCTCGCCTGTGCCCTCGCATTCCTTCTCAATAGCGCTTTCCGATACTCCTATACCGGCGAGATGGATCGCCTCGCCGGTATCACAGAGGAGTTGCTGGTGCTCTCCGGGGAGGAAGCCTTCTTCCTCGGGTACGCCCAGGCGTACACCTACCAAGGTCTCATCGCCGAAGCGCGGGGGGAGAGGAAGCGAGCCCGGACCCAGATGCTGGAGGGCCTCGAGCTCTACGCTCAGACGGGTTCCCGGCTGACCCTGGTGATGATGAACGTCCTCTGCGCCGAGGCCTTTTACCGGTTAGGAGACGACCACGAGGCGTTCCGACGGCTCGAGGTGGCCGAGGCAGAGACGGCGCGGGGGGAGGGCCTGCTGGCTCCGGACATTTGGCGAGTGCGGGGCCGATTGCTGGCGCGTCAGGGCGAGCGCGCCGCGGCCGAAGCGGCGTACTGCCAGGCCATCGAGCGGGCACACGGCCAGCACGCCCTCTCGCTCGAACTGCGCGCTGCGCTCGACCTGTGCGAGCTGCGAGTCGAGGACAGACACCCCGAGGAGGGCCGGAAACTGCTGGCGGGTGTTCTGGCGCGCTTCAGTCAGGGCTTCGACCACCCCGAGATCGCTCGCGCCAGCGCCATTGTCCGAGGCTCGCCCTGATCCAAGCCACCATCAACGGAAGCGAGACCAGATGCCAGACGACGTCACCCGCCTCCCCTGGACCGATGAGCAGTGGGCAATGGTGCAGCGCACTGTCCAGGAAAGCGCTCGTAAAGCACGGGTAGCCAGTTCGTTCCTGCCCTTGGTCGGTCCGCTGCCGGACGGTCAAGCCTCGGTCCCGGCGCTGGCGATGAGCTTCCCGGCAGTCCAGCCCTACCCCGGCGAGGCACCGAACCGACTCGAGGTCGACGACGGGCAGACGTTGCGGCTCATGACGATCGCCTGCAACGTATACCTCAAGACCCAGCAGGCCGAAGATCCCGACCTGGCGTCAGCGAAGCAGATGCTGAGCCGTGCTGCCGATGTCATCGGACGACTGGAAGATGCCATTGTATTCAACGGAGAACCCGACGAGGGCACACCGCCCGAGAACACTGGTGGCATCCCGACGGTCTACACGGTCCGAGGCGGCCAGAACAATCCTGGCCTGCTGGGCGACGAGGGTCTCGAGTGCGAACAGACCGTGTATCTGGCGGGAGGTAGCGCAGATCTGGTCAGGGCTGTCGTCGCCAGCATCGAGGACCTCGAAGGCAGAGGTCACTATGGCCCCTTTGCCTGCGTGCTGGGTCACACGCTGTACGAGGCCGCCAACACACCGAGCGAGGGCTCGCTGGTTATTCCCAGCGACCGCATCGTTCCCTTCCTCGACGGTGGTGCGCTCCGGCGGTCGAGTATCGTGCCAGACGAACAAGGGGTGGTCGTTGCCCTGGCAGGCTCACCGATCGACCTCGTGGTGGCCTGCGACGTGCACGTGAGCTTCGTCCAGCTCACGCTCGAGCCACGCTACGTCCTGAGGGTCTCGGAGCGTTTCGTGCTGCGCATGAAGCAACCCGATGCGCGCTGCCGCCTGACGGCGGTCCAGTCCGACCAGACGACGACGTGATGCAGGGCGCCTCCCTCTTCCGGCAAGCTGTGTCGCTCGTCGAACGGGGCGATCTGCCCGCCGGCGCCGTGGCGCCCGGCACCGTGCCGGTCGTCGCCGTCGCCGCCGGGCCGCGACATCCCAGCAACGCCGTTGTCGTCCACATGCAGCGCGACAGCGGGCCAATACAGCTGGTTCGGGCCATGCCCGAGGCCGCACCTTTCCAGGAAGGAGCGCAGTGGTTCCGGGCGGTCCTTCCTCCCCTGGAGAAGGACCGTCGCATCGACTACCAAGTCGAGCTCACCAGGGCGGGACACCGTCTCGCAACCCTTCCCACCGACGGCTCGTGGCTGACGATGATCGGTGGCCCGGATGAGGCTGCTCCCTCAGATCCCTCAGAGCAACGAAGCCCGGCGCGCCCCACCGGCGCTTCGCCTTCGTCAGGACATCCTCGCTGGGCCTACGACCTGACGTTCTTTGCCACGCTGATGACCAACTTTCGGCCAGAGATCCTCGGCGAGACCCCGGAGGGATACAGGATCAACTTCTTCGTCGACAACGGCCGCCTCGTAGGGCCGCGTATCGACGCCGTCGTCCGCCGCGATGGCGGCGACTGGATGATTATTCGCCGCGACGGCATCGGGGTGCTCGACGTCCGCATGACCTACGAGACGGCTGACGGAGCGCTCATCCTTTATCAGGCCGGCGGAGTCCTCGACCTGGGTCTCGACGGATACGCCAAGGTGGCAGCCGGCCAGTTCACCGGGTGTCCGCCGCTCTATGCGACGCCGACATTCATGACCGCGCACCCGGACTGGACCTGGCTCAACCGCTGCCGGGGGTTCGAGATCGGCCGGGTCGTGATGGAGAAGTTGCAGGTCCAGTGCGACATCTATCTTCCGCGGGTGACGGATCGGCGCACCGATGGCTAGGGCCGTCGTGCTCGGTGGCGGCATCGCCGGTATGACTGCCGCCCACGAGCTCGCAGAGCGAGGCTTCGAGGTTGTCGTGCTGGAACGGCGCGAGGCCGCCGGTGGGAAGGCCCGCAGCATCGAGGTTCCCCCCGGAGGGCCGGGCGAGCGGGCACCGGGAACGATCCCCGAGGCTCCTCCTGAAGCCTCTATCCCCTGGGTCCCGGGCGAGCATGGCTTCCGCTTCTTCCCCGGCTTCTACAAGCACGTCATCGACTCGATGCGACGGACCCCGATCGGGGAGGGCCGGTCGGTGCGGGATTCGCTGGTCAACACCACGCGAGTAGGCCTCACCCAGTACACCCAACCGATGTTCGAGCTCCCCGCTCGCTTCCCGCGCACGCCGAGCGACGCGTTCACGGTCCTGCATAACCTGCTTCTCGCCTTCAGCCCAGTCAGCGGTCTGAGCCCTGACGACCTGGCCCACTTCGGGGCGCGTACCTGGCAGTTTCTTACCTCCAGCCCCGAGCGGCGGTTGGCTGAGTACGAGCTGATCTCCTGGTGGGATTTCATCGGCGCCGAGTCACGCTCCCAGGCTTATCAGAAGTTCCTCGCCATCGGCTTTACCCGGTCCCTCGTCGCCGCCCAGGCCAAGATGGCGAGCGCTCGCACGGTCGGTGACATGTTCGTTCAGCTCCAACTGACGATCCTCGACCCCCTGGCTACCGCTGGGACGAGCGATCGCGTTCTGGACGGGCCGACCAGCCAGGTGTGGATCGACCCGTGGAAGAGATGGCTCGAGTCGCTCGGCGTCGACTTCCGCACAAGCGTCGAGGTCAAGGGGATCCAGTGCGACCGGCGACGGATCACCGGGGTCGTGGCCGAGCGAGACGGGCGCGCGGAGTTGATCGAGGGTGACTACTACGTCTGCGCGGTCCCATTGGAACGCGCTGTTCCGCTGATCAGCCCGGAGATTCTCGCCGCTGACCCATCGCTTGAATCGCTTTCCACACTTGCCCCGAACGTCGAGTGGATGAACGGGGTGCAGTTCTATTTGCGACGCGACGTGCCGATGGTGCACGGTCATATGCTCCACATCGACACCGAATGGGCGCTCACGAGCGTCTCACAGGTCCAGTTCTGGCGCCCGGAGATGGTCGACCGGTACGCCAACCTGGAGTTCAACGGGGTGATCTCCACCGATGTGTCGGACTGGGACGCCCCCGGCCTGAGCGGACGTCTCGCCGACGAGTGCTCTCCGGAGGAGGTCGCCGCCGAGGTCTGGGAACAGCTCAAACGCTCGGTGAACACTCCAGGCGTCGACGTGCTGGACGACGACAACCTCTGCGGCTGGTTCCTCGACCCGGCCATCATCCCGGATCCGGCGCGGCCGGGACGGCTGGCGAATCTGGAGCCCTTGCTCGTCAACTACGTGGACACCTGGCGTCTTCGTCCCGAGGCGGTGACAGCGATCCCGAACCTCTTCTTGGCAGCGGACTATGTGCGCACGTACACGGATCTCGCGACGATGGAGGCGGCGAACGAGGCGGGGCGGCGAGCGGTGAACGGGATCCTGGACGCCGAGGGTTATTCGGGGGCGTACTGCGGCGTGTGGCCGCTGGAGGAGCCGGTCGTCCTGGAGCCGTGGCGGGCCTACGACGCAGCGCGGTTGCGCCTCGGGTTGCCCTGGGATCCGACCCTCACAAACGTCGCCGCGGCGGGGTTGTCCACCGCTGGGCCAGCGCTCGATGGGGTGCCTGAACTGATGGCGCAGGTCGAGCCCGTGTCTTCTGCGGTGTCGGAGGCGGGGGCCGGTGTCGGTCGTACCGAGGAGGCGGTCGGGCTTCCCCGGATAATGGAGGCGTTGACCGACGCCGCCGAGACGACATGGGGCCGCTCCTCGGTGCTGCCGACGGGTTTCCCGGTCGAGCCTGAGCGGGGAACGGGGGCCGGCCCACCGGGCTTCCTCGACCGGCTGAGCTGGTACCGCAAGCAGGCGTTGGACGCGCTCACCGGAGCTGTGCCGGACAAGGAGCCCAGCCGGTACCTGTACGACCTTGTGAGGGACTTCGTTGCCCAGCCGAGCAAGGGGCTGCGCCCGGCCCTCTGCCTGGCGACATGTCGGGCCTTCGGCGGCAGCACAGAGGCCGCGCTGCCCTCGGCGGCGGGCCTGGAATTGCTGCACAACGCCTTCCTCGTGCACGACGACCTCGAGGACGGCAGCTTGTCCCGCCGGGGTCAGACCACCATGCATCGACGTGTCGGGACTCCCTTGGCCGTGAACACCGGCGACGCCATGAACGCCCTGTCGATGCGCCTGTTCAGACGCAACCTGGTGCAACTGGACCCAGAGGTCGCACTGCAGATCATGGAAGAGGTCGACCACCTGCTCGTGGAGTCCCTCGAAGGCCAGGCGATGGAGCTGGGCTGGATGCGCGACAACGAATGGGGGGTGAGTACCGACGACTACCTTCGCATGGTGCTCAAGAAGACGGCCTGGTACAGCTTCATCCACCCGATGCGCATCGGCGCCCTGGTCGCAGGTGCCGACGACGATCTCGACCGGTTCAATCGCTTCGGCTTTCTGCTCGGCGCCGCCTTTCAGATTCAAGACGACGTCCTCAATCTCGTCGGCAACCATTCACGCTATGGCAAGGAGATCGCCGGCGATCTCTGCGAGGGTAAACGCACTCTGGTACTCTCACACGCTTTCGCCCGCGCCACACCGTCAGAGCAATCCTGGCTACAGGAATTTTTCTCCCACCCTCGCGAAAGACGGCTGCAACGCAAGCTTGTCGACATCTATGATCTGCTCGAGCGCAGCCGCAGCATCGAATGGGCACGACTCGCGGCTTCAGCGCTGACGAGCGCCGCCCAAAAGGAGTTCCCGTTGGCCTTTGCAGGAGCCAACGACGGCCCCGATCTGGACTTCGTGCGGGCCCTCGTGAACTACCTCGTCGAGCGGGATGTCTAGTGAGGCGAGCCGCGGACCGTCGAGACGCGGTTACCTTGTTCGGTAACGGGTGAATCTGACGTGGTCGGCTACGGTCTGACCCGACGGCGCCCGTGAACCGCCATTCGCTTCGAATACCAGTGACCACGACCACTCTGCTGTTGCCGAACTCGACAGCAGTGCTGTCCAGCGCCGTGCGGGCAGCACTG
>JBOHGH010000031.1:0-42679 GCA_050699975.1 Pseudonocardiaceae bacterium
GATCTGGGCACGCCGGTGTGCCTGCTCGACCACGGCGACGGCAGGTGGGCGGATGTCTTGGCGACCGTCACGTCGGCGCCGGTGGTCGGGCTGACCGCGGCCCGGCTGGTCGCGGCACTGCGCGCACTCCGTCCGGACGAGTTCGTCGCGCTGTCCAGGGGCGGTGCGGCCGCCCCCGAGGACGGCGCGCTGGTCACCGTGTCAGTGCCCGATGTGGATGCGGGTGGCCGCCCGCTGCTCCTGTCCGGACCGGGCATCGACGGGCAGGTCCGGGTCGCACCGAGCGGCCTGAGCCCCGCCCTGATCGCGGCCCGCGCCGACGCGGTGGCCGGGTTCCCCGCCGGTGTGGACGTGCTGCTCGTCGACCGGGACGGCCGGCTGCTCGGGCTGCCTCGCAGTACTCGGATCGCGGAGGACTGATGGGGTATGCGGGCGCGCGCGGCGGGCTGGCCGCGATCCTGGCCGCCGAGGATCTGGTCCGCCACGCGCGTGATCACGCGCCGGGACCGTGGTCACCGACGGGACAGATCACCGGGCGGTTCCGGCTCGCCGTCGACCGCGTCATGGGTGAGGCCGGCCTGTACCATGAGCCGACCGCGGCAGACGCGTTCCGGCAGGCGGAGGGCGACACCCTGGAGGCCGCGCACCTGGTCCGTGCGCACCGCTCGACGCTGCCGCGGCTGGCGATGAGCGAGCCCGTCAATCCCGACGAGATGGTGGTCCTGCGCCGGATCGTGCCCGCGCACCGCACCCCGAACGGGCCGCAGCTGCTCGGCCGTACCACCGATTACACCGGGCGGCTCCTGGAGCGTCCGACCGGTCCGCCGCAGCCGGTCAACGGGCACCGTGCGGGTCCGGCCCCGGCCCGCACAGCGGCGCAGCGCCATCCGGCGCGATTCTCCGCGCTGCTGCGCGAGCTCGACCTGCTGGTGGAGCACCCGCCTGTGACGGCCGAGCCGTTCGACGTCACCCGGCGGCCGGCGCGTCCGCCGGCGCCGCGCTCCGCGGTGCTGGCCAGCATGGCCCGCGCGGAAACCGGGGCGCTGGTCGGCCTGTGGTACCGCTCGATCCTCGGCCCGGACGGCGACATCCACGAGGTGACCCTCGGCGAGGTCCGGCACGGCCGGCTGCCGGTCCGGGTCCGTCACCCGCACACCAGCGCCACGGTGACGATCGGCTGCATCCGCGCCACCGAGGCCGAGGCGCTTGAGGACCTCGACGGCGCCGAGGAGGACCGGACCCGATTCGACGTCGGGTACGGGCTGTGCTTCGGGCACAACGAGCGCAAGGCGATCGCGATGGCGAACCTCGACATCGCGTGCCGCCGCTTCAGGCGCAGCGGCCCGCTCGAGCAGTTGCTGCTGCTCACCACCGACGGCCTCGACTCCGCCGGGTTCCTCGAGCACCTCAAGCTGCCCCACTACGTCACGTTCCGGTCGATGGTCGAACGCAAGCAAGCGATGCGCGCGGCACGTCGGCACGGTTCCCGGCTGACCGAGCCCCCAGGGAGGGACTGCCGATGACCGCCGCGAGCACCGGAACCCGGGCGACCGGAGTAGCTTGCCTGCTCGCCAAGCTCGACGCCGGCAGCTCGCACGCCGGGATCCTCGACGAGGGCGCCAAGCGGGAGATCCGGCGCGCCGCGATCACTGCGGTGTGCGTTCCGGGGTACCAGGTGCCCTTCGGCTCCCGGGAGATGCCGGTCGCCCGCGGGTGGGGCTCCGGCGGCCTGCAGGTCACCCTCGCCGTGGTCGGCTCGGAAGACACCGTCAAGGTCATCGACCAGGGCGACGACGCGGGCGTCAACGCGACGAACCTGCGCCGCATGATCGCCGGTACGACCGGATGCGCGGAGTCCGTGGACTCCCGGGATGCCACTGTGATCCAGACTCGGCACCGGGTGCCCGAGCAGCCGCTGCACGACCGGCACGTGCTGGTGCTGCAGGTGCCGGTGCCGGAACCGTTGCGCGGCGTACAGCGCTCGGTGGCCGCATGCGCCCAGATGCACGCCGAGGCCGACTACTCGGCGATGTGGGTGAGCCTCTACGAGGACCTCGTCCGCAACGGCGTGATCAGCCGCTCGACCGGCTACCCGGTGCTGGTCGGTGGTCGTTATGTCATGGCAACGTCACCCATCCCGCGCTGGGACGTTCCCCGGTTACACCGGTCGCGCCACCTGAGCCTATTCGGCGCTGGGCGGGAGAAGCGCATCTACGCAGTCCCGCCGCACACCGATGTCGTACCGCTCACCTTCGACGACGTGCCCTTCGAGGTGGAGGGTGCCGGCGGCGAGCGCTGCGCGCGGTGCAGCGCAGACGACACCTTCCTCGTCGACGCCGGCGCGGGGCGGTTCGCCTGCAGCGACACCGAGTGGTGCGGCCGGGTGCGGGCCGGTGACGCCGACGACGCCGGCCACCGCGCCATGGCCCCGCTGCATCTGCTGCCCGATCCCGGGCGCCGCGCCCGCCCGGCTCCGCAGCGCCGCCTGGCGCAGAACCCGGTGCACGCCCCCGTAACCGAGCACGAGTGGACGCTGCGGGCTGAGGGCATCGGCAAAGTGCACGGAGCGGGCGGCGCCGACGCGGTCGAGGGCACCGGTCCGGACCACGGCACGGCAGTGAGCCCGGCGACCGGTGCCGTCATCGCCGCGTGGAACGTCACGTTCGACGTGGCGCCCGGTGAGGCGATCGGACTTATCGGGGAGTCGGGCTCGGGGAAGTCGACCGTCCTGCGCTGCCTCGTCGGCGACGAGCCGGCAACCGCGGGCCGGGTGTTCCTCACCGCGGTCGGTGACGGCGAGACCGACGTGCTCACCCTCGCAGGTGCCGCCCGGCGGCACCTGCGAGTCTCGACGCTCGGCATCGTGCACCAGGACCCGGCCGAGGGGCTGGCGCTCGACGTCACCGCCGGTGGCAACGTCGCTGAGCGGCTCACCGCGGCCGGCTGGCGCAGCTTCTCCGCGATCCGGGCCAGGGCCGCTGAGTTGCTCGACAGGGTCGAGGTGCCGTTGTCCCGGATGGACGATCCGGTGCGCACCTTCTCCGGGGGCATGCGCCAGCGGGTGCAGATCGCCAAGGCCCTGGCTACCGATCCGGCGGTGCTGCTCCTCGACGAGCCGACCACCGGACTCGACGCCTCCATCGCCGCCGGAGTGCTCGACCTGCTGCGCGGGCTGCTCGCCGAGCGCGACGTCGCCGCAGTCGTCGTCAGCCACGACTTCGCTGTCATCGAAGCGCTCACGGACCGCTCGCTCGTGATGCAGCTCGGCCGGGTGGTCGAACAGGGGCTGACTGATCAGCTGTTCCGCGACCCGCACCACCCCTATACCCAGCGGCTGGTCGCCGCCGCCCGGAGGTAAAATCCCGTGCCGGCGCCGATGCTCGATCCCGCAAGCGGATCTTCGGTCCTCGAGATCCGCGGCCTGACCAAGAGCTTCACCCTGCACACAGTCGACGGTCGTACGGTCGACTCGCTGCACAGGGTCGACCTCGACGTCGCCGCGGGCGAGCACGTTGCGCTGGCCGGCCCCAGCGGTGCCGGCAAGTCCAGCCTGCTTCGCTGCGTGCACCGCAGCTACCTGCCGGATTCCGGCACGGTGACCCTGCGGATGAACAGCGTCCTGGTGGAGCTCACCACCCTGCCCGACCGGGCCATGGCCCGGTTGCGTGGCCGCGAGCTGGGATACGTCTCCCAGTTCCTCGCCGCCCCGCCGCGGACCGGACCCCTCGAGATCGTCGCCACTGCGGCTCGACGCCGGGGTCTGTCCAGGTCCGACGCCACCGAGGCGGCCACGCTCGCGCTACGCGGTCTCGAGCTGGACGAAGCGCTGTGGGACGTGGACTGCGGCGTACTCTCCGGCGGCGAGCGCCAGCGGGTCAACCTGGCCGCCGGGACAGTGTGCCCGCCGCGGCTGCTGCTGCTCGACGAGCCGGTCTCGGCGCTCGACCCGGTGAACCGGGAACGCGCCCTCGCGCTGGTCGAGTCGCTCACGGTCCAGGGCGTCGCTGTGCTCGCGGTGTTCCACGACACCGACGCGATGCGGCGCCTCGCCACCCGGGTCGTGCAGCTCGCCGAGGGCCGGATCGTGCGCGAGGGCAGCCCCGCCGACCTGTTCGGAACGGCCGCATGAGCGCCCCCGTGGTGCGGACACCGGCTGTCCAGCACTGGCCGCTGGGGCGCCCGTCCAACGACTACGTGATAGGCCACGTCCGGGCGGTGCTGCCCGACCGTGTGCTCGACGACGCCCGGATAGCAGTGCGCGACGGCCGCATCGCCGAGGTCGGCCCGCACCCTGCGGGGGCTTCGGCCGACGCTGACGGCGGCGGGCTGCTCTGCCTGCCCGGGCTGGTCGACGTGCACTCCGACGGTCTGGAGCGGGAGCGGGCGCCGCGCCCCGGCGCGGAGTTGCCGTGGAAGTTCGCACTGCTGTCGTTCGAAGGGAAGCTGCGCGCGGCGGGGGTCACCACCGTGTTCCACGGGGCATCGTTCGAGCAGGGAACCTCGCCGACTACCACGCGGTCTGTGGACACGGCGCGGGAGCTGTGCCGGGTGGTGACCGGGCGCGGCCCCGGCCCAGTGGACCACCGCATCCTGCACCGCATCGACGTGCGCTGCGCACACGGACTCGCCGCCCTGCAGGAGCACCTCGCAAGGCTCGACGGCCTTGCCGTGGTGTCGCACGAGGACCACACACCTGGGCAGGGCCAGTACACCGACCGCCGCTACTACGAGCGCTTCGTGATGGGTACCAAGAGCCTGACCGAGGAGCAGGCCCGCCAGCATGTCGACGAACTGATCGCCGAGCGCGACGCCCGGGCCGACGTCCGGGATGCGTCTCTGCAATGGCTCGGCGGTCAGGCGCGATCGGGTGCTGTCCACCTCTTCGGCCACGACCCGACGTCCGCGGCGGAGATCGACGCGCTGGCCGCGCGGGGCGGCGCGGTCGCCGAGTTCCCCACCACGGTGGAAGCGGCCGCCGCCGCCCGCGAACGCGGCATGCCCGTGGTGATGGGCGCCCCGAACGTGCTACGCGGCGAGTCACACGCCGGCAACGCGTCCGCGCGCGAGCTGGCGCAGCGCGGACTCGTGACCGCGCTCGCGTCGGATTACCTGCCCTCCGGGCTGCTCGGCGCGGTGTTCACCCTCGCCGCAGCAGTGACGACGCTGGCCACGGCCGTCCATCTGGTCACCGGGGGTGCCGCCGAGGCGGTCGGACTCGCAGACCGGGGCGCGCTCGCCGAGGGTCAGCGGGCAGACCTCGTGTTGATCGAGGCCGGGAACCCCTGGACCGTGGTCCGCTCCGTCCTGCGCGCGGAGCAGCCATGACCGCGATCCCGCTCCCGAGCGCCGAAGGCGCAGCTCACAGCGTCGTCAACTGGATGGTAGTGCCGGGGCGGACGGGCTGACCGGCACCGGGTGACTGCGAAATCACCCGATCCGACAGCCCGCCGAGGAGTGAGAATCCCCCGAGAGACCCGCGAACCGTGCTGTTCAGCCCAGCGTCGGCGAGCACCTGCCGGGCCTGTGCAACGGACAACCCGACCACCTCGGGCACTACCGGCGCGGTGCTCACCAGCAGGACGACCCTGGTGCCGCGGGTGGTGCCGGTACCGGCCTTCGGGTCGGTGCCGATCGCGCGCCCACCGGGCACCTGGCCGTCGAACTGGCGACGCACCTGCGCGGTCAGACCAGCACGGGCCAGTGCCGAGACCGCATCCGCCTGACGCAGACCCCGCACGTCCGGCACGGTGGTCGGGGCCACGCCCTTGCTGATGACCAGAGTCACCGGTGCATCCATGGTGAGTGTGGTGCCGGCTGCCGGGCGCAATCCGATCACAGCGCCCCGCGGGACGGTGTCGTGAAACTCCTCGGCACCAGGGTCGCGCCGCGGGCTCAGATCTGCCTCGCGCAGCGCATCCTCGGCCGCTACCACCGCGACGCCGGCCGCCAGGTCGGGCACCACGGGATGGCCCAGGGAGATCACCACGGTGACGCCCGATCCGCGCACCGCGCGGTCGCCCGGCCCGGGATCGCTGCTGACCACCGCGCCGCCGGGGACGGCGTCGTTGTGATCCTCGGTGAGGCTGGACTTGAGGTCGGCCGCGGCCAGCGTGGCCTCCACGGCGCCGCGCTGCAGACCAGTGAGATCGGGCACCACGGTCCACCGTCCGCTACCCAGCCACCACGCGCCCACCCCGATCGCGCTCGCGAGCATCACCACGACCACCATCCAGATGATGAAGGCACGCCGGTTGCGAGCACGCTCGCGCAGGTAGGGATCGTCGTGGGGGAGTTGCTTGCCGGCTTGGGGTCCGGACGGGAATCCTGGTGGGCCGCCGTTGTGCATGCCGGGTCCACCGGTCACCCCATCGGCCCTTGCCAGGGCCCGGGTCCCCTGCGGTCCATGTCCAGTGGGTGGGGCGGCCACCGCTGTTACGCCCGCTGCGGCCATCGACCGCGTGGCCGCAGGCACGGGTACCGGAACTCGGTCGATCCCCAGGCCGATGCGCACTGCCTGCAGATCGCGCAGGAACGCCGACGCGTCCGGAGGGCGGGCCGCCGGGTCCCGACGGGTAGCCCGTACGACCAGGTCGTCCAGCGGTGCAGGCACGTCGGCGCCTGCCGAACCAGGGGCCGGCATGTCGTCGTTGACGTGGCGATAGGCCACCGACAGCGCGGTTTCCCCGGTGTAGGGCGGTGCCCCGGTGAGCATCTCGAACAGCAGCACACCAGCGGCGTAGACGTCGCTTCGGGCGTCGGCAGCCCCGGTTGCGACCTGCTCTGGCGAGAGGTAGGCGACGGTGCCGAGAATGACGTCGCCGGTGCTGCTGAGCTCAGCCGCCGCGCGAACCAGCCCGAAGTCGGCTACCTTCACCACACCGCCGGGCCCGATGAGGACGTTCTCCGGTTTGATGTCGCGATGCACCAGTCCTTCCCGGTGCGCCGCCGCCAGTGCCGAGAGCACCATGTCGGCCACCGAGATGGCCAGCGGTACCGGCAGCCTGCCGTGCAGGCGTAGCAGGTCCCGCAGCGTGGCACCGTCCACCAGCTCCATCACCAGGAACACGTGGTCACCAGCGGACGAGGAGTCGACGCCCTGGTCATGAACCCCGACCACCCCTGGATGGTCCAGCCGCGCAGCCGCCCGAGCCTCCCGTTCGAAGCGCTGCAGGAACATCGGGTCGGCGGCGAAGCGGGGGGCCATCACCTTGATGGCGACCGGACGCTCCAGCCGGGTGTCGGTGCCCCGGTAGACGGTGGACATGCCGCCGCGGGCCAGCACGGGACCGACCCGGTAGCGCCCCTCAAGCAGGGTGCCGACCAGGTTCCCGTCGTGATCGGGTCCCTGCCGTTCCACAGTCTGAGGATCGTAAAGGCTTAGCCCGGATCGCACGGACCCGGCGCTGCCCGAACGGCGGAAGGGCGCCGGCTGGCGGATATGGCAGGGTGACCACTGTGAGCGACATCCCTATCGCCCCGGACGTGCTCGATCACGAGGTGGTGGTACTGCCGCTACCCGACGTGGCGCAACGGCTCGGGCTGCCGGTGACCCGGGTGCACCAGATGCTGCGCGACGGGCAACTGCTGGGGGTGCGCCGCAACGGAGTGGCGGTGGTGCCCGCGGAGTTCCTGAGCGGCGACGCGGTCGTCAAGGGACTTCCCGGCACGATCACCCTGCTGCGCGACGCCGGCTACTCCACCGAGGAGATCCTGCGCTGGCTGTTCACCGCGGAGGACACGCTGCCCGGTACCCCTATCGGTGCGCTGCGAACCGACCGCGGCCGCGAGGTGAAGCGCCGCGCCCAAGCCATGGGGTTCTGATCGGGTGCAGTGCCCCAATCCCTGATCGGGCGCGGTATCCTCGCGTGCAATTTCTCAGTGGTCTAGCTGGGGACTGTTTGCTGGGTCAGGCAAAGGGAGGGCACTGATGCTCAGAAGGATCGGAAAGCTTCTGGCTCTTGCGGGGATCGCCCAAGCGGCGGTCCGGTATGCCAAGAGCAACCCCGACCAGGTCAACAAGATCGCCGACCAGGCCGGTCGTTTCGTCGACGAGCGCACCAAGGGCAAGTACCACAGCCAGATCGACGGCGCGGTGCGCAAGGTCCACGACGCCACCAACCGGCGTCCTGAGTAGCGAGTCACCGATCAGGGTTCGAGACCAGCGGGGTTCGAAGCCGGCCCCGTCGAACCGGTCCACAGTGGTGAACTGTTCGACGGGGCGGCGGAACGGGTAGATCGACCCGCCGCCCACGATGCTCTGAGAGACTGGCGCCATGGCAGTCAACTCGTTCATGGTCCCGCTCGGCACGCCGGCTCCGCCGTTCGCCCTGCCGTCACTCGACGGCCAGACCGTGACCTCTGACGAGTTCGCTCCCGATCGGCCGCTGCTGGTGATGTTCCTGTCCAATCATTGCCCCTATGTCCGGCACATCGAGCGGGAGCTCGGGTCGCTGGTCGCCGAGTACAGCGAGCGAGACGTGGCCGCGGTGGCGATCTGCAGCAACGATACCGAGACCTATCCCGCCGATGCCCCGGGCGGGCTGACCGAACAGGCCCACCGCGCCGGGTTCACGTTCCCGTACCTGCTCGACGACACCCAGGAGGTCGCGCTGGCCTACGGGGGCGCGTGCACTCCGGACTTCTTCCTCTATGGCGCCGGGCGCAAGCTCGCCTACCGGGGCGAGTTCGACGAGTCCCGGCCGCGCAACGACACCCCGGTGACCGGCAGGGCGTTGCGCGCGGCGCTGGAGCTGGTGCTGGCCGGGCAGCCGGTACCTGAACCGCAGGTGCCCAGCCTGGGGTGCGGCATCAAGTGGAAGCCGGGAAACGAGCCGCTCACCGCCCGTACCACTGACCGGAAGTAACACTGAAGATACCCCCCGTTACGGGGTCTTGACATGGGCCGCCTAATCTGCTCGCCCGTGGAAGCGGATCACGACTCGACGGGCGGCCGGCGCGCCGACCGCCCTGTGGTCGGCCAGACCGGAGCCCGGTTCGGCGGGACGGCGGGACGTCGTCGCCGGGCGGCGGTCGAGCCGCCGGATGAGGACGACGCCGTTGCGACCCAACATCAACAGGGAGATCAGGTCGTCGGCCAGACCGGCGCCCGGTTCCCCTCGCTCTTGAGCGGTTGGCGGCACAAGCTTGAGGAGCAGGACGACGAACAACCCGACCACGAGCAGCCGGCCCGCCAGCAGCCGGACCGCGAGCAGCCGGCGGTGGAGGCCATCGGCGCGCAGCGCCCGGCCGGCCAGCAGCAGGCCGGGCGGGTGGGCGCTGCCCAGCCGGAGATCGCACCGCCGGTGCTTGAGCCTGACGGTAGCGACGAGGCGGAGGGGACCGACTGGGACAGATCGAAGGAGAGCTACGACTTGGTGCGGCCATACTTCTGGACCGGGGGACGGACCGCGGCGCGCGTCGACCTTGCGGTCGAGACCCTGGTCTCGGCAACCGGTCGCCCGCCCGATCCGCCGGCCCGTCCGGAGCACCGAACGATTCTGCGGCTCTGCGCCACCCCCCACTCGGTCGCGGAGCTCGCCGCCCTGCTGTCGATCCCGCTGGGAGTGGCCCGAGTACTGCTGGGAGACCTGGCCGCGACGGGCAGCGTCGCGGTACACCGGACGGTAGGCGCTGCTGACGCCGGACCGGACGTCGCCTTGATGCAGCGGGTGCTCAACGGCCTGCAGCGACTGTAGATCCGGGGTCAGAGCCGGCCGACCGCGGTCACCCGCACGACCGCCGTCCCGGACTCGTCGGAGGCGGGCAGGTCGACCTCCGCGCTGATGCCCCAGTCGTGATGTCCAGCCGGATCGTCCAGGATCTGCCGCACTACCCACCGGCCAGGCTGGTAGTCGATGATCAACAGGTGTGGGCCCCGGGCGTCAGCGCCGGTGCTGATCTCGACATGGTCGTCGAAGTACGGTTCCACAGCCTGGCGCCAGGATGCGGCGTCCCATCCGCTGTACTCGTCGAGCTCCCCGAGGTCGTCCCAGCGCCGGTGGGCAGCGAGTTCCACCCGGCGGAACAACGCGTTGCGGACCAGCACCCGGAAAGCCCGCGCATTGGCCGTCACCGGCGGTGGACGCTGATCCACCAGCGCCGGTGACGCATCCTGGGCCACCGGGTCACGCAGTTTCTCCCACTCGTCCACCAGGCTGGAGTCGACCTGACGAACCAGTTCCCCGAGCCATTCCTGCAGGTCACGGAGCTCGTCGGTCTTGGCCTCCTCGGGCACCGTGCGGCGCAGTGCCTGGTAGGCGTCGGCGAGGTAGCGCAGCACCAGACCCTCCGAGCGGGCCAGGCCGTAGAACCCGACGTACTCGGTGAAGGTCATCGCCCGCTCGGCGAGGTCGCGGGCCACCGACTTGGGGGACAGCCGGTGGTCATCCACCCACGGGTGACCCTGCCGGTAGGTGTCCAGCGCGGCGTTCAGCAGGTCGGCCAGCGGCATCGGGTAGGTCACGTCGTCCAGTAGCCGCATTCGCTCCTCGTACTCGATGCCCTGGGCCTTCATCTCCGCCACAGCCTGTCCCTTGGCCTTCGACAGCTGGGCGCCCAGTACCTGCCGCGGATCGTCCAAGGTGGCCTCGAGCACCGACAGCACGTCCAGCGGGTAATCCGGGGAGTCCTGATCGAGCAGCTCGATCGCGGCCAGCGCAAACACCGACAGCGCCTGGTTGAGGGCGAAATCCAGCTGTAGGTCACCGGTGAGCCGCACGGTGCGGCCGTCGGCGTCCGGGACGGCCAGCCGCTCGACGACGCCGGCGGCCAGCAACGCACGGTAGATCGCGATGGCCTGGCGGATGTGCCGGCGCTGCGCGGGGCGATCCTCGTGGTTGTCGGTGAGCAGGTGACGCATGGCGGCGAAGGCGTCGCCGGGCCGGTTGGCGACGTTGAGCAGCATCGCGTGACTCACCGCAAAGCTGGACGTCAGCGGTTCCGGGTCGGCGGCGACCAGCCGGTCGAAGGTGCGATCACTCCAGGACACCGATCCCTCGGTGGGTTTCTTGCGCACCACCTTGCGGAGCTTGCGGGGGTCGTCACCCGCCTTGGCCAGCGCCTTGGTGTTCTCCACCACGTAATCGGGGGCCTGCACGACGACATCACCTGCGGTGTCGAAGCCGGCCCGCCCGGCCCGCCCGGCGATCTGGTGAAACTCCCGGGCGCTGAGGTGGCGGGTGCGGGTCCCGTCATACTTGCCCAGCGCGGTGAGCAGCACGGTGCGAATCGGCACGTTGATCCCCACGCCGAGGGTGTCCGTGCCACAGATGATCTTCAACAGACCGGCCTGGGCGAGCCGCTCGACGAGCCGGCGGTACCGCGGCAGCATCCCGGCGTGGTGGACGCCGATACCGTGGCGGACCAGCCGGGACAGCGTTCGCCCGAAACCGGTGGCGAACCGGAACCCGCCGATCAGCTCGGCGATGGCGTCCTTCTCGGCCCGGCTGCAGACGTTGATGCTGGTCAGCGCCTGCGCCTGTTCCACAGCTGAGGCCTGAGTGAAGTGCACCACGTAGACCGGGGCCGCCTTGGTGGCCAGCAGTTCCTCCAGCGTCTCGAGCAGCGGCGTTGTCACGTACCGGAAATGCAGCGGAACCGGCCGCTCGCCCGAGCTGACCACCGCGGTGGGGCGGCCGGTGCGCCGGGTCAGATCCTGTTCGAAGCGGGTGACATCGCCCAACGTCGCGGACATCAGCAGGAACTGGGCTCGCGGAAGCTCGAGCAGCGGCACCTGCCAGGCCCAGCCACGATCCGGGTCGGCGTAGAAGTGGAACTCGTCCATCACCACCAGGTCGACGTCGGTATCCGGCCCGCTGCGCAGAGCCATGTTGGCCAGTACCTCTGCGGTACAGCAGATGATCGGCGCCTCAGCGTTGACACTGGAATCACCGGTCAGCATCCCGACCAGATCGGCGCCGAATACCTCGCACAACGCAAAAAACTTCTCCGACACCAGCGCCTTGATCGGTGCGGTGTAGACGCTGCGCCTGCCCTGGTCCAGTGCGGCCGCGTGCGCGCCAGTCGCAACCAGGCTCTTACCGGATCCGGTGGGGGTGGCCAGGATCACGTTCGAGCCCGAAACGATCTCGATCAGCGCGTCCTCCTGGGCGGGGTACAGGGTCAAGCCCTGGCCCGAAACCCAGGTCACAAAGGCGTCGAGCAGCGCGTCGGGCCCGGAACCGCCGGGCAGCGCCTCGGTGAGCGTCATGATGACCACGATCGTGCCCGCGGCCCCCGGCGCGTGGCGAGGCGGGGCCAGCACGGGCCAGCCGGCGGCTGCCGGGACCCGGAGCCGGCGCGGTAACCTTGGCTCCCGGTCGGGGCGAGTGCAGACGTGCCAGTGCAGACGGGCAAATACAGACGGGCCAAGACAGACGGGGAGCTCCACTCATCGACACGGGTCAACTGATAGCCGGGCATTACCGGGTGCTCGATCGGATCGGCAGCGGCGGCATGGGCGTCGTCTGGCAGGCGATGGACGAGCGGCTGCAGCGGCTGGTTGCGGTGAAGCAGCTGCTGTTGCAGCCGGATCTGAGCCCCAGGGCAACCGATGAAGCCCGGCTCCGGGCGCTGCGCGAGGCGCGCATCGCCGCGCGGCTGCAGCACCCGAACGCCATCATCGTCTACGACGTGGCCGAGCACGACGGTGAACCTTGCCTGGTGATGGAGTATCTGCCCTCGCGCAGCCTCGCTGCGGTGCTGGCCGAGCGGTCCTTCCTCCCGGTGAGCGAGGTCGCCTCGATCGGTGGTCAGGTCGCCTCGGCGCTGGCCGCCGCGCATGCTGCGCAGATCGTGCACCGCGACGTCAAGCCCGGCAACATCCTGATCACCGACGGAGGAACCGCGAAGATCACCGACTTCGGCGTCTCCCGCGCGGCGGGGGATGTCACAGTCACCCAGACCGGGATGATGGCCGGCACCCCCGCTTACCTTGCCCCGGAGGTGGCCCGCGGGCAGGTCCCGACCCCGGCGTCAGACGTCTTCTCGCTCGGCGCCACGCTCTACGCTGCGGTGGAAGGTCAGGCTCCCTTCGGTGACAGCATCAACCAGCTCGCCCTGCTGCATGCGGTGGCCGCCGGCGAGGTACCGCCGCCGCTGCACGCGGGCCCGCTGTTCGCGGTGCTGATGAGCCTGCTGGCCAAGGACCCGGAAGCCCGTCCCAACATGCATCGGGCCAGCTTGCAGCTGTCCGCGGTGATCACCGCCAGACCGGTGCGCAAGTCAGTGGCTGCCGCGCCGCCGCCAACCCGGGTGACCGGACCCGCAACTCCACCGCCGACCTTGCCGTCCCGTCCGCTGCCGGCCCCACCGCCAGCAGCTGGGTTCCCACCCGGTGACCCGCCACCTGCTGACCCGCCACCTGCTGACCCCCCACCTGCTTGGCGCCTCGGGCGCGAACGCGGCCCGGCAGGCGTGCTGGTCGGGGCCATCCTCGCGGTGCTCACGTTGGTCGGCGTCGGGACGCTTCTGGCCGCGGGCTCATCCGGGCAGCAGGGCACGCCCCCCGCTGGGCAGGCCGCCACCTCGGCGCCAGCGGCGCCGTCGGCCGGTCTACCCGCGGTCATACCCGTGCCACCGCAGGTGCAGCCGGTGGACCATACGCAGGGGTCGATCGCCTGGCGCGACGCCGGGCAGCTTGTGATCGACTACTACACCGGCCTGGGCAACCTGCCAGCGGCCTGGCAGATGCTGTCCCCCACCGCGAGGGCGGCCTTCGGCAGCGAGCCGAACTTCCGGTCGCATTGGAGCCAGTACTCCGCAGTCAGCGCTCGCAACGCATCCGGGGTCAGGGACAACCCGGACGGTTCGGTGACTGTGCCCGTTGATGTCAGCTACGACACCGGCGGCGGCGCTGAGGTCATCAAGCGGGAGCTACGGGTGATTCAACTGGACGGTCGCCTGCTCATCGACTCGGACCCGCGGTGATCACGGGACCGCGCCGGGTCGCCGGCAGACATAGGTCATCGCCGGCGGCAGGTGCCGCCACATGGTGCGGGTGGGCAGTACCTCACCGAACGCCTGCTCCAGCTCGCGGCGAAAGCGACGGGCCGCGGGAGTCCAGTAACCCCAGCTGTACGCGGCAGCGGTGAATACCCCGTCGGCCTGCAGCGCAGCGGCGAAAATAGTCAGGAACTCGCGCTGCTGCCGCGGGCCGAACAGAGTCCACGGCAGCACTGAGACGATCACATCGGCATGGTCCACGCCGTGTGCGGCGAGGATGACCGGGAGCGTGGCGGCATCCGCCGTGACCACCCGCACCCCCAGTGCGCGCGACCGCAACCGCTCGGCGAGCTCGGGGTCCTTCTCGACCGCGATCACCACTGCGTTCTGATCAGCCTGCTCGGCGATTGCGCCGGTCACCGCCCCGGCCCCGGCACCGACTTCCACCACGACCGCCGGCCGTCCAGCCGGACCGGTTCGAGGCACCACGGAGGCCAGCCGTCGGGCTAGCTCGGGACCGGACGGCAGCAGTGTCCCGACGTCGCGGGGAGACCGCATCGCCGCCGCGAGAAAAGCGCCCCACCCGCCGCCGAGCGCGCGGTGCACGGAGTCTTGCGGATGCGACGCAGGATGTGAGGCCATAGGCCACAGTGCACCACCCGGTGCGCCACCGCACTACCAACCCGCAGGTAGCTTGGCTGCGAGTCGCTAACGACCACGAGAGGGCATCTGATGGCTCGACTGCGCGATGATCGCTACCTCGACGCGCTGACTGCGCAGTCGGCGCTGTTCGCCGAGGCGCTGACCGGCGCCGACCTGCAGCAGCGGGTGCCGACCTGCCCGGACTGGACCTTGCACCAGCTCGCCGAGCACGTCGGGCAGGCCCATCGGTGGGTCACCGCGATCGTCGCCCGGCGCTGCACCTCCCTACCCGAGCCGGGCGAGGTGGTTGTGACCGCAGCACCCGAGGATCCCGCGGGGCTCGTCACCTGGTTGCGTGCCGGTGCCGGTGAGCTGGTGGACGCGATTCGAGCGACTGGGCCGCAGACCCCCGTCTGGAGCTGGGCCGACGACCACAGCGCCGGATTCTGGGCCCGCCGGATGGCGCACGAGACCGCCGTGCACCGGGCCGACCTCGAACTGGCACTGGGTCGCGAATTCGCCCTGGAACCCGAGCTGGCCGCCGATGCGATCTCCGAGTGGCTGAGCCTGCTCAGCTTGCCGCAGGCGGTCGAGTATCGACCCGAGCTCGCCGAGCTGCGCGGCAACGGCGAGATCCTGCACCTGCACTCCACCGACCCCGGCCTCGGTGAGGCGGGGGAGTGGATCGTGCGCCGGACACCGTCGGGTCCGGTCTGGGAACCCGGCCACGCCAAGGGCGCGGTCGCAGTCCGGGGCTCGGTCGTGGATCTGCTGCTGGTACTGCTGCGCCGGGTCCCATCCGGGCAGGCGCCGATCGAGGTACTCGGCGACGCAGCGGTGCTGGCGCACTGGCTGGAGCACAGCCGGTTCTAGGGCTGTCCGTATGAGACGCTGGGGACGTGCAGCCGAGCCACTCGCGGCCACAGGCAAAGGATCCGGCTGACCGGCTGCTCACCGTGCCCAACGTGCTGAGCCTGCTGCGGTTGGCCGGCATCCCGCTGTTCCTATGGCTGCTGCTCGGCCCCGAGTACGACCTGCTCGCCGTGCTCGTGTTGGCCCTGTCGGGTCTCACGGACTGGCTGGACGGCAAGTTGGCGCGCCTGCTCAACCAGTCCAGCAGGTTGGGCGCGGTGCTCGACCCGGCGATCGACCGGCTGTACACGCTGAGCACTCTGCTCGCCTTCGGGCTGCGCGACATCCTGCCGTGGTGGGTGGTGGCCGTGTTGATCGGCCGGGATCTGGTGCTCGCCCTGACCCTGCCCGTGCTGCGCCATCATGGCTACGGCCCGCTGCCGGTGCACTATCTGGGCAAAGCCGCCACCCTCTGCCTGCTCTACGCCTTCCCGATACTGCTACTCGCCGACAACGTGCAGGGCTGGTTGCAGGCGGTGGCCCTGGCATTCGCGGTGGCCTTCACCGGATGGGGCGGCGCGCTGTACCTCTGGTCGGGGGTGCTCTACTTGATCCAGGTTCGGCTCACGGTGCGCGCCGCGAAGCGGGCGCACCGCAGCTGACCTGCTTGCGGTCAACTCCGATCCTTGCGGGGAGGGCTGGATGATCGAGATCAGGCTGACCGAGACGTCCGAGATGGATTCACTCCTGGGCGCCGAGGACTATCGCAGCCTCATTGAACAGGCCTGATCCGCGCCCCGCGCCCGGCGCTGGCGTCGGGTTGCGGCAGACAGGCCCTCAGTCCACACCGGTCGCCGGTGCCCGGTAGGTTGTGGTCCGATTGGCAGGTGACCCCCGGTGGCGAAGGAGGGCTCAGGTGAGCACGAACGACGGGCCCGGCGTTCCGCCGGAGCGGGGTCCGGAACAGACCTCGATATTCCGGGCTGATTTCCTCTCTGAGCCCGAGAGTGTCGAGTCACCGGGTCCCCCCGTCGCCGGTGTCGATGCGTTACCTGCGGGTTCCGCACTGCTGGTGGTCAAGCGCGGCCCTAACGCCGGTTCCCGGTTCCTCCTCGACCGATCCACCACGAGCGCGGGTCGGCATCCGGACAGCGACATCTTTCTTGACGACGTGACAGTCTCCCGCAGGCACGCCGAGTTCCGCCGTGAGGGCGGCGAGTTCGTCGTGGTGGACGTGGGCAGCCTCAACGGCACCTACGTCAACCGTGAGCCGGTGGACACCGCCGTGCTGGCCAATGGTGACGAGGTTCAGATCGGCAAGTTCCGGCTGGTGTTCCTCACCGGTCCGCGCGCCGGGGACCGAAGGGCCGACCAGGAGCAACGGTGACGGCTGCGGGCCGCTCCGGGCATCGGCCCGGAGCGAGCATTGGCTCGGTACTCGGTCAGCTGCGGGCGGACTTCCCGGACGTCACCATCTCCAAGATCAGATTCCTGGAGTCCGAGGGGCTGGTCCAGCCGGAGCGCACAGCCGCCGGGTACCGGCAGTTCTCGGCTGCGGATGTGCAACGGCTGCGCTACGTGCTCACCGCCCAGCGCGACCACTACCTCCCGCTCAGGGTGATCAAGGAGAATCTGGACGCGATAGACCGGGGTGAGCACGACAGACCACCCCCCGACGGGCGCACTGACGAGCACCGACCACGGTCACCGCGCCCGCTGGTGGGTGTCCCCTCACACCCTGCGACCGACCCGGCTGGACCGGATGCCTTCGACGCCACTGACACCGTGCGAATGACCCACGAGGAACTGCTCGCCGCCGCCGGCATCGCCGCCACGGCGCTGACCGAACTTGAGCAGTTCGGCTTGGTCCGGCCCGGTCCAGCCGGCTTCTACGACTCCGACGCGGTGCTCGTGGCCCGGACCGCCCTGGCGATGACCGAGTTCGGGCTGGAGCCTCGACATCTACGGGCCTTCCGGGCGTCGGCAGACCGGGAGGTGGGCTTGCTGACGCAGATCGTCACCCCGATGACCCGGCAGCGGGATCCTGACGCCCGGGCCCGGGCCGACGAGGTCGTACGGGAGCTGGCGATGCTGTCAGTGCGGCTGCACGCCCTGCTCGTGAAGACCGGGCTCCGAAGCGCCATCGGGAACTAGCCCACAGACCCAACCGCCTGGAAGGATGCACACCTGCGGGAAACAGCGCGGGAATTGGGGACCCGCTGGGCTCGGCACCGGGAGGGTGCCCCGTGTAGCGTCTTGGATTAGCGGTTGGACACGCGACTGGGTTGGCAGCTGCTGGCGGCCGGTGCCACGCCGCCGAGCACGACGATCCTCGAGGCACCTGGACCGCAGGGTGCGGCAGGAGGGAGGCGCAACGCGATGAGCGAGATGCGTGTCGTCGGGGTCCGGGTGGAGTTGCCGGCAAATCAACCGATCCTGCTGCTGCGGGAAACCGAGGGTGAGCGCTACCTGCCGATCTGGATCGGCTCAGGGGAAGCGACCGCGATCGCCCTGGAGCAGCAGGGCGTACAACCGGCTCGGCCGATGACCCACGACTTGCTTCGAGACGTGATCAGCGCGCTGGGGCGGGAGCTCAAGCAGGTCCGGATCACCGAGTTGCAGGAAGGTACCTTCTTCGCCGAGCTGGTCTTCGACGGCAACGTGCGGGTTTCCGCCCGGCCGAGCGACTCGGTCGCCCTGGCACTACGCGCCGGGGTGCCCATCCATGCCGAGGAGTCGGTGCTCTCCGAGGCCGGCCTGATCATTCCGGATGAGCAGGAGAACGAGGTCGAGAAGTTCCGCGAGTTCCTCGACTCGGTCTCCCCGGAGGACTTCCGCGGAGCGGATACCTAGTCGGCGCTGTCGCGGACCGCACACCTGATCAACCTGAACAACACTGCCCTTCGAGCTGAAGTAGAGGTTGAGACTCCCGCGTGCCGCATTGACCGGTTACGCTGCGGCGGCCTACCGTCGGTCTGCACAGCGAATCGCGCCGGTGTGATTCGTCCCGGATGACCGGAGGATCCGTCGCGGGACCAGGCAGCCCCGCGACGGACCACAGGCGTGAGGCCTACCGGCCTGAGGCATGGGAGGAATGGGTGGTCGACGGACCGCACGGCGGAGCAGACACCCCGGCGCATGACGTCGAGCAGTCCGGGACTGACGAGCAGGGCACCCTGTTCCCGGATTCCGCCCTGGCCGACCCGCACGGAGTGACCGACCGGCTGCTTGGCTATCGCGGTTCCGCCGCCTGCCAGATCGCCGGGATCACCTACCGTCAGCTGGATTACTGGGCTCGGACCAGCCTTGTGGTGCCATCGATTCGCGGTGCCTCCGGTTCGGGTAGCCAGCGGCTGTATTCGTTCAAGGACGTGCTGGTCCTCAAAGTGGTGAAGAGGCTGCTGGACACCGGGGTCTCGCTACACAACATCCGCTTGGCGGTTGAGCACCTGCGCCGCCACGGGGTGCACGATCTGGCTCGCATCACGCTGTTCAGCGACGGAACCACTGTCTATGAGTGCACCTCTCCCGAGGAGGTGGTGGACCTGCTGCAGGGCGGGCAGGGTGTGTTCGGCATCGCGGTGAGCGGTGCGATGAGGGAGATCGCCGGGTCGATCAGCCAGTTTCCGCCGGAGCGTGCCGATGGCGGCCACGTCGCCGCCGCTGGAGAGGACGAGCTGACCAAGCGCCGACGGACCCGCCAAATCAGCTGACGCCGCTCACAACCGCGACTCGAGAGGCCGAGACAGTCCACCTCGAGTAGGCTGGCTAGGTAGTCGCCGACCCCACGCGGGAGAGTTCCGGTCATCGTGGTCCGGGCGCCGAAGGAGCAAATCCTCCCCGGAATCTCTCAGGCGAACAGGACCGCGCGGGGCAGACGCCTCTGGAAAGCGGTAGCGCAAGCCACCCGCCGACGGGGAAAGCCGGCGCATGCCGGTGAATCTCTCAGGCGTCCAGTTCTCGGCAGGCGAGGTCTGGGCAGGGACAGAGGGGGAGGGGCCGATCGGGCACCGCGCCCGACGGTTCGACTCTGGTGCCCTGGAGACGACCACGATGAACACTCCCGACCGGCGCCCGCTGGCCGAACTGGAGCACGGGACTCCGTTCGCAGACCGGCACATCGGGCCGCGCCCGGCCGAGCTGGTTCAGATGTTGGACGCCATCGGCGTCGGGTCGCTGGACGAACTCGCCGCGCTGGCCCTGCCGCGCACCCTGGCCGACCCGGACGCCGTCTCGAACCTGCCGGCCCCGGCCACCGAGGCCCAGGCCCTGGCCGAGCTGCGCGAGCGGGCCGCCCGGTGCCACCCACGGGTACCGATGATCGGGATGGGGTACCACGGCACGGTCACCCCACCGGTGATCCGCCGCTCGGTGCTGGAGAACCCGGCCTGGTACACCGCCTACACGCCGTACCAGCCGGAGATCTCCCAGGGTCGCCTCGAGGCGCTGCTCAACTTCCAGACCATGGTCTGCGACCTCACCGGGCTGCCGGTGGCCAACGCCTCGTTGCTCGACGAGGCCACCGCGGCCGCCGAAGCGATGACCCTGCTGCACCGGGCCGGCCGGGCCGGCTCATTCCGGTTCGTGGTCGACGCCGACACGCTGCCGCAGACCCTGGCCGTGCTGGCCACCCGCGCCGAGCCGCTGGGCATCGAGCTGGTTGTCGCAGACCTATTCTGCGCAGCTGCCGGGCCCAGTCTCCCGGACGGCGAGTTTTTCGGTGTCCTGCTGTCCTACCCGGGTGCCTCGGGCGAGGTGCGCGACCACGCGACGCTCATCGAGCAGGCCCACCACCGCGGCGCTGCGGTTGCCGTCGCGGCGGACCCGCTGGCGCTGACCCTGCTCCGCCCGCCGGGGGAGATCGGCGCCGACGTCGTGGTTGGGTCCACCCAACGCTTCGGCGTGCCGATGGGTTTCGGCGGGCCGCATGCCGCCTACCTGGCCATCCGCAAAGGCTTGGAGCGTCAGCTGCCTGGGCGACTGGTGGGGATTTCTCGGGACGCAGACGGCAACCCGGCCTACCGGCTGGCGCTGCAGACCCGAGAACAGCACATCCGCCGGGAGAAGGCGACCAGCAACATCTGCACCGCGCAGGTACTGCTGGCCGTGATGGCCTCGATGTACGCGGTATACCACGGGCCCGAAGGCCTGCGCGACATCGCCCGGCGGGCGCACCGGATGGCCGCGGTGCTGGCCGCTGGGTTGCGCGCCGGCGGCATCGACGTGATGTCCGAGGCGTTCTTCGACACCGTGCTGGTCAAGGTGCCGGGTCGGGCAACCCAGGTGGTTGCAGCCGCCCGTGCGGCCGGCGTGGACCTTCGGCTGGCCGACGGAGATCACGTCGGGCTCAGCTGTTCCGAGATCACCACCCGCGAGCACCTGCGGGTGGTCTGGGATGCCTTCGGTGTGCCTGGCGCCGACCCGGACGTCCTCGATCGCCAGACTTTGGACGCCATCCCCGCCGCGTTGCAGCGGACCTCGCAGTTCCTCACTCACCCGGTCTTCTCGGCCTACCGCAGCGAGACGGCTCTGCTGCGCTACCTGCGCGCGCTGGCTGACAAGGACGTGGCGCTGGACCGCAGCATGATCCCGCTGGGTTCCTGCACGATGAAACTCAATGCCACCGCTGAGATGGAGCCGATCAGCTGGTCGCAGTTCGCCGAGCTGCACCCGTTCGCGCTCCAGGAGGACACCCAAGGCCTGCTTGAGGTGGTCGGCGACCTTCAGCGCTGGTTGGCCGAGCTCACCGGTTACGACGCGGTCAGCTTGCAGCCCAACGCCGGCAGCCAGGGCGAGTTCGCCGGTCTGCTGGCGATCCGCGCCTACCACCGCAGCCGTGGTGAGACCGGCCGCGACGTCTGCCTCATCCCGTCCAGCGCGCACGGCACCAACGCCGCGTCCGCGGTGATGGCCGGGATGCGCGTGGTGGTCGTCGGCTGTGACCGCAACGGCGACGTCGACCTCGACGACCTGCGCGGCAAGATCGCCAAGCACGGTGCCGAGCTGGCCGCCATCATGATCACCTACCCGTCCACGCACGGGGTCTATGAGCAGGGCGTCACCGATGTGTGCGCGCAGGTCCACGACGCCGGTGGGCAGGTATACCTCGACGGGGCCAACCTCAACGCGCTGCTCGGGCTGGCCCGGCCGGGCCGCTTCGGCGCCGACGTCAGCCACCTCAACCTGCACAAGACGTTCTGCATCCCGCACGGCGGCGGCGGACCCGGGGTGGGCCCGATCGGGGTCCGGGCCCACCTGACACCATTCCTGCCCGGGCACCCGCAGACTGCCCCGGACGCGGTGGTGGGTCCGGTGGCCGCGGCACCGTGGGGCAGCGCATCGATCCTGCCGATCTCCTGGGCCTACGTCCGGATGATGGGGGGTGACGGCCTGCGTCGCGCCACACTCATCGCCGTCGCGGCCGCGAACTACGTGGCCCGGCGTCTCGAGCAGCATTTCCCGGTGCTCTACACCGGCAATCAGGGGCTGGTCGCCCACGAGTGCATCCTGGATCTGCGACCGATCACCACGGCCACCGGCGTCACCGTGGACGACGTCGCCAAGCGGCTCGCCGACTACGGGCTGCACGCCCCGACCATGTCGTTCCCGGTGGCCGGGACGCTGATGGTCGAACCCACCGAAAGCGAGAACCTTGCCGAACTCGACCGCTTCTGCGACGCCATGATCGCGATCCGGGACGAGATCGACCGGGTCGCCGAGGGGGAGTGGCCCGCCGACGACAACCCGCTGCGCTGCGCGCCGCACACCGCGAACTGCCTGGCCGACAAGTGGGACCACCCGTACAGCCGGGAGCTCGCCGCTTACCCGATGGGCCGGGCGGCCGGCAAGGTGTGGCCGCCGGTACGGCGGATCGACCAGGCTCACGGTGACCGCAACCTGGTATGCGCCTGCCCCCCGGTGGAGGCGTTCAGCTCCTGACCTCGAGGCGGCGCGAAGGTGCGCAGCGCTTGTGCGACGCCGGGGACGTCGAGAAGCTGCTCCGGGTCGCGATCCAGCGCCACGGTGTGCGGATCAAACGGTCATCTCTGCGCTGCGCAGCGCACGGTGAGAGTTCCCTCATTTGCTGTTCACTCTCACCTCAGGCGGGCGCCGGACGCTCGTTGCTATGGCTACACCGGATGTTGTGTCGAGGACGGCGGCCTCGCATGCGGCGGCCCCGGCATCACCTCGGTACCCGACGAGTCAGGGGTCCGGCCCGGCTTCGCCTAGCGGTCAGGCTGCCTGGTCGTGGGGGCGGCGGCGGTTGGTCCAGGGGCTGCTCGTGCTGGCCGGCGGAGCCGTCCTGGTGGCGTTCGTGGTGGCCGGGCCGGGGGACGGTGTGCCGGTGGGGGCGCGGTTGACGCTCGTGGTGTTCGTGGCCGCGGTGGCGCTGTGGGTCGCGACCCGAATCGATGAAACGCTGGTCGCGTTGGCCGCCGCGCTGGTACTGGTGTTCGCCGGGGTGCTCGACCGGGATCGGCTGTTCGCGTCGTTGGGTGAACAGACGATCTGGTTGCTCGTCGCGGCGTTCATACTCGCGGCCGGGGTCAGCGCGACCGGGCTGCCGACCAGGGTGGCGGCGGCACTGATCGGCCGGGCCCGCTCGGTGCGCCAGCTCGCGCACCTGGTCACGGTGGCCCTGATGCTGACTGCATTCACCGTGCCGGCGACCTCGGGACGGGCGGCGCTGGCGTTGCCGGTGTTCGTGGCGTTAGCCCGGGTGGTAGCCGACCGGCCCCGGGTGGTTCGCGCGCTTGCGGTGTTGTTCCCGACGGTCATCCTGCTGTCCGCCGTGGGCACCCTGATCGGTGCCGGCGCACACCTCGTCACCAACCAGATCCTGGCCGCGACAACCGGGCAGACCATCGGCTTTGCGCAGTGGCTGCTGCTCGGCCTGCCGCTGGCGGTGCTGTCCGCGCACACCGCCGCCGAGCTGGTACTGGCGCTGTTCACCCGTTCGCCGGACCGGCGCTGCCCCCTGCGGGTCTCGGCCGCGGACCTCGGTACAGAGGTCCCGGGCCCGGTGACGGGCCGCCTGAGCAGCGCGGAGCTTCGGGCGGCCGCCGTATTGGCCGCTGTGGTGGTGGCCTGGTGCACCGAGGGACTGCACGGCCTGCCGCCGGCTCTGGTCGCGCTGGCCGGGGCGCTGGTGCTCAGCGCTCCCCGGGCGGGCACAGTGAAGCTGAGCGACGGGGTACGGACCGTGCCCTGGTCGCTGCTGTTGTTCATGGCGGGCACGGCGGCGCTGGGCACGGCGCTGACCACGTCCGGCGCCGCCGGGTGGCTGGCCGGCGCAGTGTTCGGCCCGGTGCGCGGCGGGTCGCCGGTGGTGTTCCTCGCCGTCGTGATCGCGCTCAGCGTCGCCGCGCACCTGCTGGTGCAGTCTCGCACCGCCCGATCGTCGGTGTTGGTGCCACTGGTGATACCGGCTGCGATCGCGATGGGACTCAACCCGGTGGCCGTGGCCTTCGCCTCGACCGCGGCGGCCGGGTTCTGCCACACGCTGACCTCCTCGGCCAAACCAGTGGCGATGTTCGCCCGCCTTGACGGGCTTCCCACCTACGACCGCGCCGACTTGCTGCGGCTCTCGGCGTGGTTGGCCCCGCTGACCGCCGCACTTGTTCTGCTCTGCTCGCTATTCCTCTGGCCATACCTCGGCCTACCGCTGCGGTAACTCCGCTGCGATAACTCCTCATGGGGAGGACGCCATGACCACTCTAATTCCGCACCGCTTCGTGGTTGCACCGAGCGGGTTCAAGGAGAGCCTGTCCGCCGAGCAGGCCGCGGACGCGATCGTCGCCGGTGTGCGGCGGGTGGTACCGGCAGCGGTGGTGCACTATCTCCCGCTGGTCGATGGCGGGGAGGGCTCGGCGGCGACCCTGGCCCGGGCCACCGGTGGCCACCTCGTGCCGCTGCGGGTAACCGGCCCGGTCGGCGACCCGGTGGACTCCCACATCGCCGTGCTCGGCGGCCCAGGGCCGCGGACCGCCGTGGTCGAGATGGCCGCCGCCGCGGGTCTGCGGCTGGTGCCCCGCGGGTTGCGGGATCCTGGCGCCACCACCAGCTACGGCGTCGGGGAACTGATCTCCGCGGCGCTGGACGCCGGTGCGCGCCGCATCCTGGTCGGTTGCGGTGACTCCGGAACCTGCGACGGCGGTGCCGGGGCGCTACAGGCGCTGGGCGCACGGGTGCACACCGCGCTGGGCGAGCCGGTGGGCCGCGGTGGCAGCGCGCTGCTCGAGGTGGCAGCAGTCGAACTCGACGAGCTCGATCCACGGCTGCGCGACGTCGAAGTGCTCGTCGCGGTCAACCCGCACAACGTGCTGTGCGGCGATCGGGGGGTGGCACGGGTGTTCGGACCACAGAAGGGCGCCACCCCCGAACAGGTCGAGCTGCTCTCCACCGCCATGGAGCGCTGGGCGAAGGTCCTCGAACACGACCTGGGGCCCGACTTGCGCACCGCCGCCGGCTCCGGCGCTTCCGGTGGCCTGGGCGCCGGCCTGGCGGCTGGGCTGGGCGCACGCCTGCTGCCCCGCTTCGAGGTCATGCTCGACCACGTCGACCTCGACGCCGCGCTGGCCGACGCCGACCTGGTGCTCACCGCCGAGGGAACCATCGACGAGCAGACCCCGCGCGGCAAGGTGCCAGCCGAGGTGGCCCGCCGCGCCAAGCGATACGGCAAGCCGGTGATCGCCCTGGCCGGCACCATCGGCGCCCACGCCCAGGTCAACTACGACGCCGGCATCGACGCGTTCGCCGGCATCCTGCCCGGGCCGATCGGTCTGGAGGCGGCGCTGAGCCGTGGCGCGGAGTTCCTCACCGACGCCACCGAGCGGGTGCTCCGGCTGGTCCTGGTCGGCACCGGGATCGCCGCGTGACCACCAGCGAGGCGATCGTCAGGGCTTGCGCTTCAGCGTCGGCAGGGTAGCGCCATGCTCACCGCTCTTGACGTAGGCCGGCCGCAGGTGGACCGGCTCGTTGATGGTCTCGGGCTGCTTTGCCTGCCGGCGGCGGTTGGCCACAGCCTGGTAGCGAAGGTTGAGGACCTCAACCAGAATCGCGAACGCGATCGGTCCGTAGATGTAGCCCTTCGGCAGGCCCGCGTCGAAGCCCTCCGCGACCAGGCTGGCCCCGATGAGCAGCAGGAACGCCAAGGCGAGCATCTTAACCGTGGGGTGGTGGTTGACGAAGTCGCTGATCGTCCCGGCGGACACCAGCATGATCCCGATGGCGATCATAACTGCGGCGATCATGATGAACAGCTCGTCGACCATGCCGACCGCGGTGATCACCGAGTCGAGGGAGAACACCACATCCAGCACGACGATCTGCGCCAGCACCGCGGCGAAGGACGCCTTTGCCGCACCGGCGCCGTGGCCGTCGGCTCCCTCAAGGCGGTCATGGATCTCGTAAGTGCTCTTCCCCAGCAGGAACAACCCGCCGACGATGAGAATCAGGTCCCGCCCGGAGATCTCCTGTCCCAGGATGGTGAACAGCGGCGCGGTCAGCCCGATCAACCAGGACAGCGACAGCAGCAACAGAATCCGGGTGACCAGCGCGAGCAGCAGCCCGATCGTCCGGGCCCGGCGCTGCTGATGAGCCGGCAGCTTGCCGGCCAGGATCGAGATGAACACGACGTTGTCGATCCCGAGGACGATCTCCAGCAGCAGCAGACTGAAGAACGCGACCCACAGCTCCGGACTGGTCAGCAGTTCCACCAGGTCTCCTTGTCGACCGGACCGGACGTGATCAGGCCAGGCGACCGAGGGGCGAGTCCAGCGCGGGCCAGTCAAGACCCAGCCACCCCACGGCGAGCCCGAGGGCGCCCAGGACCCACAGGGTGAGGAGCACGACGCCAGCGGTCGCGGCGAGCAGGGCGACGCGCACCAGGCCGTGTTGGCGACGCTGCCAGGCGTTCCACTGGTCGTAGCGTCCGCGGGCGTGGTCCAGCAGGCGCTTGGCCCAGGTGAACTCGGTCCCGAGGATGGCCAGGCCAGCGAACACCACAAGCCACCCCGGCCCGGGATAGGGGATCATGATGACCCCGGCGACCAGCACGAGCGTGCCGAGCGCCCCGACCCCGCACCGCCAGGCCGAATTCGCACCCGGCCGGGACCGTATCCGGTCGCGGAACACTGTGTAGCGCCCGTCGCGCGGAGGAGCTGGGGGACTGCCGTCCCGGCTGAGGTGACTCGTCGGCTCCTCGACTCGGACGATTCTCACATCTCGCATGCTAGCCGACGACCGTCCGGTGATCCCGAGCCAGCGGTGGCCGCACGTCTCACCCCACCAGCGTGCAAACCTTGGTTGCACAATTCGCGTATGTAGCGCAGTCTCCGCCGTTCGGCGGACGAAAAGGCGGGGAACGGTCGAAAGGATGACCTAATTCGGCGTGCCGGAGACATCACTGGTGGTGAAGACATCGCCTCTCGTCAGCGCATATCGTGAATGACGAACCGCCGCGCTGCCACGTCATCAAACGGCAAATAAGGGACGACTCATGAGCGACGGGAACGGACCGGCCAACGTCTGCGATCGCGTGCAGCTCGACGAGCGCGCGGATACCCGTTCCCGGGTCCGGGCATTCGCCGACCCCGGTTCATTCACGGAATTCGGCAGCCGGGCCCGCCACCGCACGCACGAGTTCGGCATGCAGCACAAACGGCCTCCCGGTGACGGAGTCGTCACCGGGATCGGGCGCGTCGACGGCCGGGAGGTCGCCCTGTTCGCCCAGGACCCCGCGGCGCTCGGCGGCTCCCTCGGCGAGGTCCACGCCAGCAAGATCGCGCGCATCGTCGCCCACGCCGGCCGGGCCCGGAACCCGGTGGTGGGGCTGATCGACTCGGGTGGGGCACGCATCCAGGAGGGGGTGGCAGCACTCGACGGTTACGGCTCGATCTTCCGTGCCAACGTCGCGCTCTCGGGCCGGGTGCCGCAGCTCAGCCTCGTGCTCGGCCCCTGCGCCGGCGGGGCCGCGTACTCGCCCGCGCTGACCGACGTCGTGATCATGCAGCGCGGCCGGGCGCACATGTTCCTCACCGGTCCCCGCGTCGTGCGAGCGGTCACGGCCGAGGACGTGACGTCCGACGCTCTCGGGGGAGCGGATGTCCATGCGCGGGGGTCGGGCGTGGCGCATCTCGTGGCGGACGGGACGGAGGCGGTGTTCGACCTCGCCCGGCGCGTGCTGTCCTACCTGCCGAGCTCGTGCTGGGACGGCCTGCCGCAAACCCTGCCCGCCGACCCCGAACCGCTGCCGGACGTCCCGACCAACCACCGGCTGCCCTACGACGTGCGCGGGGTCATCCGCGGCGTCGTTGACGCGGGCAGCTTCCTGGAGCTGCACGGGCGCTTCGCGCCGAACATCGTGGTCGGCTTCGGCCGGGTCGAAGGTTGCCCGGTCGGCGTGGTGGGGAACCAACCGCAGGTCCTGGCCGGCACGCTCGACATCCACGCGTCCGAAAAAGCCGCGCGGTTCGTGCGGATGTGCGACGCGTTCGGGCTGCCGCTCGTCACGTTCGTCGACACGCCCGGGTTCCTCCCGGGGACGGCCCAGGAGGCCGGGGGCATCATCCGCAAGGGCGCCAAGCTGCTCTACGCCTTCGCCGAGGCCACGGTCCCCCGGGTGACGATCGTGTTGCGCAAGGCGTTCGGCGGCGCGTACATAGTCATGAACTCGAAGTCGCTCGGCGCCGATGCCGCCTTCGCCTGGCCCGGCGCGGAACTCGCTGTCATGGGCGCGGAGGGTGCCGTCGACGTGATCTTCCATCGCGAGCTCGCGTCGGAACCGTCGCGCCGGGGTGAACTCGTCGACCGCTACCGGGCGGAGGCCATGGGTGCGGACATCCCCGCCGAGCGGCTGTCGATCGACGAGGTCATCACCCCCGGTGAGACCCGTCCGGTCGTCGCGGCGACCCTGCGGTCGCTCGAGCGAGCCGCGAGCCCGAGATTCCGGCACGACAACCTGCCCCAGTGACGGAGGCCACGCGATGATGTTGCTGACTGACGACGACGTGGTCGTACCCTTGCGCGACGTTGTGGTCGCGGATGCGGCGCGGGTTGGCTGCAAGGCGGCCACGCTGGGCGAACTGCTGCGGGCCGGGTTCCCGGTGCCCGACGGTGCGGTGCTCACCACCGCGGCGCTGGGGCGCGCGCTGGCCGCCGCCGGGCTGGACGCCACCGCCTCACCCGAGCAGGTGCAGACCGTCCCCATCCCGGACGTCGCGGCCGAGGCGCTGCCCTGCGGGCCGCTGGCGGTGCGGTCGTCCGGGGTGGAGGAGGACCTGCCCGACGCCTCGTACGCCGGGCAGTACGAGACCGTGCTCGGCGTGGCCGTCGATGACCTGCCGAACGCGGTCCGCCGCTGCTGGGCTTCGGCCTTCCGCCCGCAGGTCGCCGCCTACCGCGCCGCCCGCGACGGGGGATCGGCCCCGGCAATGGCCGTGCTGGTCCAGCCGATGGTGCCGGCCGAGGCGGCTGGGGTGGCGTTCAGCGCCGATCCGGTCACCGGTGATCGGGACGTGGTGGTGGTCAACGCGGTCCGCGGGCTGGGCGACCGGCTGGTCGGCGGCACTGTGTCGCCTGACGATTGGGTGATCCGCGGCGGTGTCGTCGCCTGCCGCGCAGCACCCGAGGGGGCACTCGACGCGGTCACGGCGCATGCGGTGGCCGAGCTGGCCCAGCGGGTGGCGGCGCACCTGGGCGCGCCCCAGGACATCGAGTGGGCGCTGGCGGGCGGGGCACTCGTGCTGCTGCAGGCCCGCCCGATCACCGCCCTGCCCGAGCCCGCGCCCGCGCCCGTGCCGGTGCCGGTCGAGGTGCCTCCCGGGTACTGGCGGCGGCTGTCGGTGCTCGCCCCCAAGCCGTGGACGCCGATGCAGCGGTCGGTGGTGCGCGAACCGGCCGGCCGGGCGACCCGGCGCCTGTACGCCGAGTTCGGCTTCCTCGTCGAGACCTCCGAGACCACGGAGATCGGCGGCTGGACCTACGTCCGGCGGGTATCCCTCGGTGGCACGGACCGGCCGGCACCGCCGGCGTGGCTGATGCCGCTACTGATCCGCGTCGTGCCGCGGCTGCGCCGGCGGATCCGGGACTGCGTGGCCGCGGCCCGGTCCGACAAGGCAGGAGACTTCGTCCGTCGCTGGTACGAGGAGTGGCAGCCCGACCTTGCCGCGCGCATCCCGCCGTTGCGCGACGTCGACCTAGCCGCCCTCGACGACCGCGAGCTGGGCGACCACGCCGACGCCGTCCTTGCGCTCTACGAGCAGGGGCTGGAGATCAACGTCCTGCTCCACGGCCCACTCGGGCTGATCCTCGCCGAGCTCGCGTTCACCTGCCGTGACCTGCTCGGCTGGACCGACGCGGAGGCCTTCGAACTGCTCACCGGGTTGTCGACGGCCTCGACCGAGTCGGCGCGCCAGGTGGTCACCCTCGCCGAGATGGCGGCGCAGCGACCCGCCGTGCACCGCCTGCTCGGACGGGTCGACGCGGGCACCGCAGACCGGATCACCGCAGCGGACCCGGCGTTCGCCGAGGCGCTGGACTCCTATCGCCGGGAATCCTGCCATCGGGCGCTCAGCTACGAGATCGCCGACCCGACGATCGCGGAGGTCCCCGATCTGAGCCTCCGCCTGGTCGCCGACCAGCTCGCCCGCGGCCCCGACCCGGCTGCCGAGGCCAGGCGGCGACGGGGGGACGCGGTCGCGACCGCGCGGTCGGCGCTGGCGAGGCGGCCAGCCACCGAACGGGGCCGCTTCGAACGCGCGTTGGCCCGCGCCGAGCGCGTCTACCCGATCCGGGAGGGCAACCAGTTCTTCACGGTCAGCGTCCCGGTCGCGCTGCTGCGCTACGCCGTCCTCGAGATCGGTGCCCGGCTGGCCGCCCGTGGCCTGCTGGACCGGCGCGACGACGTGTTCTTCCTCGAACTCGGCGACGCCCGCGCGGCACTGGCCGACAGCAGTGACCGGCGACCGCTCGTGGCTCGCCGCAAGGGCGAGCGCGCCTGGATCGAGCAGCATCCCGGGCCGGCCAGCTACGGCATCGAACCGGACCAGCCGGTGCTCGACGGCCTGCCCCCGGAGGCCAGGTTCGCCGCCGAGGCGATGCTGTGGGATCTCGAACGGCTCTACGAGTCCGGCGCCTCCGGGCGCCGGCAGGCGTCGGGCGCCCGGACGCTGACCGGCGTCGCCGCCTCCGCGGGCCGCTACACGGGTACCGTCCGGGTGATCATGGACGAGTCCGGGTTCGGCAAGCTGCGTCCCGGTGACGTGCTGGTCTGCCCGATCACCTCACCGGTCTGGTCGGTGCTCTTCCCCAGCGTGGGTGCACTGGTCACCGACACCGGTGGTCACCTCGCCCACGCGGCGATCATCGCCCGCGAGTACGGGGTGCCGGGTGTGCTGGCCACCGGGAATGCGACCGAACTCCTGCGCGACGGCCAGCTCGTGACCGTCGACGGCAGCACTGGCATCGTCGAGCTGCATCCCTGACCCGGGGAGCTCTTGCCCGAGGAGAGCTCGATGGATCCGGTAGCGACGACAGGTCTGTACACGGCGATGCTGCGGGCCCGGGAATCCACCCGCCCAGACCGCCTGTTCTCCGATCCCTTCGCCGAAGTGCTGGCCGGGCCGCAGGGCAACGACGTGCTCGCCTTGATGGAGGCCGGCTCTTCAGGCGGTTCGCAGAACCCAGTTATCCCCATCCGGACCAGGTTTTTTGACGATGCGCTCGAGCGCATCGTGAGTGAGCTCGGAGTGGATCAGCTCGTCATCCTCGCGGCCGGAATGGACACCAGGGCGTTTCGGCTGTCACTACCGCCCGATCTTGCTCTGTTCGAGCTCGACCGGCCCGAGGTGCTCGACCTGAAGGCCTCCCGCCTGGCGCAGGTGAACGCGGCCCCCTGCTGCCAGCGGGTCCCGCTCCCGGTCGACCTCACCGGCGACTGGTCCGCGACCTTGCAGGGCGGTGGCTTCGATCGGCAGCGTCCGTCGGCCTGGCTCGTGGAAGGCCTGACGCCTTACTTGACCGACGACCAGGTTCATCACCTGCTGGGCACGCTGAGCGAGCTGGCCGTCGCCGGAAGCTGGTTGCTCGCCGACGTCATCGGCCACTCGTTCCTCACCTCGCCGCGGCTGGCGGGCTTCCGGGCGATGATGGTCGCGAACGGCTCTCCCTTCCGCTTCGGCACCGACGACCCCGAAGGCCTCATGAGGATGCACGGCTGGCGGCCGCAGGTGAGTCGGTTCGATGAGGCTGGGGCCAACTTCGGCCGGTGGATCCCGCCCGCGACCTACCGCGAGGATCCGCACTTGCCGCACGGCTACCTGATCGTCGCCCACCGCTGACCCCAGGTGCTCGACGGCCTGCCCCGGAGGTCGGGTTCGCGGCGGCGATCTGCCGATCATGACCGCAGGTCCCTGCGGGAGCTTGCCCAAGATCGAGTCGATCAGCGACATCGGCGGCCGTTCATGATCACCGTTTCGGAAGAATGAGCCGCGATCAGCGCGGTTGATTCTTCCGAAACGGTGATCATGTGTCGGATAGGCGGCGCACTCAGGGGCTCGGCCACGTCAGATCCACCGCATCACCGATCAAGATGACCCCGGCTCGGCGGTCCGAGGCGAAAGCCTCTTTAGACTCACAAGCATGTCCTCCGCGCGCGACCTGACCCTCACCCACCACACCAGTGCCGAAGCGGTCAAGCTCATGGATGAGCTGTGTGACGTCTACGCGGACGCGTACGGCGCGGTGCCAGGTGAGGATACGCGCGAGAAGTCCAGCGCTTTCCGGGAGCGGGCGGCAGCAGCGCTGCGCGGAGTCAACTACTCGCTTGTCACTGCGCACGTCGATGATCAGCTGGTTGGTTTCGCCTTCGGTTACAGCTTGCGGCCGGAACGTGGCTGGTGGGACGGGCTCCAGCCAGCGCCTCCGCAAGGATTCACCGACGAGACCGGTTCTCGTACGGTGGTCCTGTCTGAGATCGAGGTACTCCGTGCCTGGCAAGGCAAAGGCATTGGCCGGGCGGTGCACGACGCCTTCCTGTCGCAGCGCTCCGAGGAAAGAGCCACGCTCGCCAGCAACCCCAAAGCCGCTGATACGCACGCGCTGTATGAGCGCTGGGGATGGCAGAAGATGGGCACCGTGCCGGGCAAGCCAGGCGCGTATTACCGCGTGTATGTGCGTTTCGTGCTGCCGCTGCCGACAGCCGGGCGGTAAGCGGCCAGCCGTTCATCCAATTCACGCACTGGCTTGGTTCGCTCCCAAGGTGTCAGAAAGGCGCGCAGGTCGTTGATGCGCTGGGCAATCCGCTGTGAAGCGCTTCCGTCCGTGAGCCGGGCAACGTCCGCGACGATGCTACTGGCTTCGGTGATCTCCACTTGTTGGATGCGGGCTTCGGCTCGGAAGAGCAGCCGGAAGATGTAGTTGTGCAGGTTCGCTGGGTCAACCAGTGTCAATGACTTGTCGAGGGCGTTCATCGCTGCGTCGGGCCGTTGCAGCTTGAGGGCACACTCGCCTTCGGTCCGCCAGTAGAAGGACTCGTCATAGAAGTACCACCAGGCGGCAGTCGGCTCGTCTGCTCGTGCTGCCTGGAGTGCGGCGTATTCCCGGTCAAGAGTCTCCCGGCACTTATCCGGCCGGTTATCGGCCACATATGCTCGGACGGCAACGTCTGCGGCGTAGGCGCGGGCCAGCGGACTGTGTGCCTGCTCGGCCCACACCGCAGCAGCCACAGCGTGATCAATGCCGACACGAGGCTTACCCTGCCAGGTGGCCAGATGGCTCATGGTGCACAAGATGTACGTCACCAGCTCGACGTTCTGCACGTCGTGGGCCGCGCTGCGGGCATTGTCGTAGTAGTGCTGAGCGCTGTGGTAGTCGCCCATATTGAAACACAACCAACCAACCAACCAGCTGGGTCAGCTCGGCATAGGCGGATACCGCGCGCTGCTGAAACGTCTCGGGTGCTGCTCGCGCCAGCCGCTGCACCAGCTGCCGGTGCCCTATGACGCTGTGCAGGGTGAGCTGGGGGCCGAGCACGTCACCTTGCTGCCGCAGGTTGGTGATCATGCGCTCGCAGTAGCGGAGGGCTGGCAGGTCAAATGTTGAGTGGTCCTGCATGGCGCGCGCCACCCGTTCGTGTTCGTCTGGGCTCAGCACATCAAATAGCGGCGCGACGGCGGCAGTCGTAAAGGCGGCGCTCAGCTTGGACAGTAACTCACGGCGACTCACGGATGGATTGAGCTGCTGCATCCACGTCACGATCACCTGTGCCAATTCGGTGAAATCTACCTCTTGTAGGCGATGCACGAGCGGTGCGGCCGCTCGCGACAGAACCAGCGGCGACAGAACGCTCCATTCGTCTTGGTCGTTCCGCGCCGACGCATCTGCTTCGCTGCCTAGTCTACGCCCGCAGGGAAGGGCGGCTAGTGTTTTCTCGGCCGCAGTCTGCAAACCTGGGCCGCTGCCTGTATCGAGATGCCGGAAGTCAGGCAAGTCAACGAGCAAGTCACTGACAGCGCACTTGTAGAGCTGTGCCAGTTTGCACAGGTTGTCGAAGGAAGGGGCATGCCCGGTACTGCTCGGCCACTGCTCCCAATACGGAAATGACTTGAAGGTCTTCAGCTCATCGGGCCATCGCCGGTTCCATACATCAGCGGCCTGGCGTTGGCTCCAGCCATGGGCGTAGCGCAGCGCCACCCGTGCATTGACCCGGTAGCGTTTGCTGGAGCGCCGCTGCTACCTCGACCCATGACGCGCCTGAGGCGCGCAGCGAACGCACCAGCTGCTCGCGCTGCTGCTTCAGACTGCGTGGCTCACCCATGGCACTTCCTTGACTCGCGCAGCCTCACTTTGTAGGCGGCTTTCGCACCTGGCAGATGGACGCTACCCGCTGCGTACGGCCCACCCAACTCAGCGCGGAAACTCCCCAGATAGTCCGGACATTCGGTGATCAAGAAATGGTGGTTGCTCAGGGTGGGTTACCACCAGAGGAGAGGGCACCGTACTGGGCATGGCCCCAGGGCCGGGCTGAGCACTGGTCTGGTGTGCGTTCCTCATCCGGGACGCCTCCCCCGATTCCACCAGTCCGGTCCTCCCCGGTCCTGGGTGCCGTCCAAGGTAGGACACCACACAGACAGGCTCAGAGCAGGTGGAGCATGAGGGCGGCCTTGCCGGCCAAGACAACGACAACGATCGTCACGGTAACGGCCAGGACCAACAGCAGCACGGCATAGGGTGCAGCCTCCGGCCGCGTACCGCCGTGCCGCCCACGGTGCTGGTTGCAAACATGGGCGACAGCAGTGGTCGGGGTGAGAGCCCGTGATCCGGGAGGACCGGCAGCTACTGGCGGAGCTAGCCCGAATCAACACTGCTATGGCGCCGCTGGCCATGCGCATCATGGAGGGCAACGCGAGCGCAGCCGAACAAGCTCACTACGCCCGGCGTCTGATTTGCCGCAGGTGAACGTTTGCAGCGCCGAGCCAACGATACGGCTGGACCGGTCATCGAGGGAGAAGTCCTTGCGAACGGACCGCTGACGCTTCCGGCATGTACCGTAGAACCTCATTGGGAGCCGTGAGCAACGTTTGGAAAACACGAAGTCGGCTGATTCTAGAGTATCTTGAGAAGCTAGTCGACCAGCTCTTAAGAAGGGAGACCATAGCGCCGGCGGAACTCGAAGAGCAGGTGGTGCGGTTACTTACGGGCGTGGTCATATTGCTCAGGCAACACCGTGTCAACAAACGGGGCCAATGCGAATACTGCGGATGGACGAGCCGGTCATGGCGGTTCTGGCATAGGCGGCCGCGGTGCACGGTGCATCGGAGTCTCGACTTCGCCATGCGACAACCCCTGAATGATGTGTGGCGACAGTTGCTTGAGGGTTGAACTCGGCTACCCGCCCCCAGACTCTATCCGCTCCGAGCCGTCCGCCGCCGTGTAGTGCGGACCCGAGCGGTCCACATGCGTGGCGCATCGCGGCGGTCTCGACGTGGTCAGGCGCTGCGCGGAGAATGTCGAACGACTTGGGAGACCCGGCCGGGACTGATGCCTAGCAGGTCGGCCACGTCTCGCACCGATACACCTTCGGCGACCAGCCCGCGTGCCGCCTCGTCGACCCTGGCCCGCACTTCCGCTAGTCGACGGGTCAGCTCCTCGCGGGCCTCCGCGAGATCACGCGCCTGCGCGGCGCCGACGATCCGCACCTCATCAAGGATATCGAGGTTGTCGAGCGATTCGACGCCGAGCTCATCGAGCCAGAGCTCGGCAGCATCAATGATCTCGCGACGCGCGGACGCATAGGAACGCGCCCAGGTGTGGCAGCGCGGTTCTTCCGCGATATGGACAAGCCATCGACCCTGGGCGTCACGCTCGTAGACGGCTGTGACAGTCACCATGGTGCTCACCTCCGTAGCCAATCGTCGCCCAGGCAGTGGCGAAGCTGCTCCTCGATCTTGTTGAGTGTGCCGTCCGGGATATCGCCGGGGTGCCATGAGACGGTCGTGGAGCAGTGGTCATCGACGATGTACCGCCTGTGGGAGCCTTTGCCGAGGCGCTCTTCCACGTCCAGCCGCTGGACGCGGGCCACCTTGCTGATCCGCTTCACCACCTCTCGTGCATTCACGAGGTTACCGTATACCGACTAAACATCAAGTGTGAAGCGGGTGAACAGTTAGATGGAACATACCTGCGCCCGGGGTTGCTGGACCGGGAGCCACCCGATGCCCGGATCGCGAGGCGACGCGCCCTGGACAGCAACGACGAGGCAACGGCGCAGCGGAACTTCCGAGGCCGAGGCCCGCTGAGCTGGAGTTGGAGTTGGAGAAACACAGTATGGATCACCAAGAGCTTCGGCGGCGGTTTGCGACGCTGACTACTGCCCATCTGGCGGATGCATGCATTCGCGCTCAGATCCCGGTGCGCTGTGTCTGGTACCGGTCACCGGATGGCGAGTGCGGCGATCCAATCACCGTCGCGGGCGGTCTGCACCGTGCGGCACTCGGACCCGGAGGCGAGCAGCACGGTCCCGGCCGTGGTGTCCAGGTCGGCGACGACGAAGGCAATCCCGGGCTCGCCGCCGAGCGCGAGGGCGGCCTCCCCGGCGCACCGCAGGCGCAGCGCCCATTCCGCGCGCAGTGGCTCGTCGAGGGCGGCGATCAGCGGGTGTTCCCGTGTGCGATCCGTCTCATGGGAGGTGAGATGGTCGAGCGCGACCCCGATGCGGTGGCAGTGCCCGGCGACGGCTACTGCGGCGCCGTCGCGCGCTGCCAGCGACACGACCGGTGACACCTGAATCCCCGTCCCCGCCCCCAGCAGCCGGCCATCGGGTTCCTCCATGATCTCCACATCGGCTGGGCACAGCATCACGCCGGACGTTGAGCGCAGCAGGGCACGGACCGCGTCCTTGGCCGCGACCCGCCCGAGCAGCCACTCGCTGCGGTGCCGGTCTGGCCCGGGCAGGCGCGACCAGGCGGCCCGCTCACCCCGGCTGAGCACGATCTGGGCCAGCGCGCGCTCCCAGATGCGGCCGTGCGGGCCCAGCGGCAGGTCGTCGATGTGGCAGCAGGCGACCGCGCCGGATGACCGGGAGGTCAGCGCGGGCCAGGGCACAGCGAGGGAGGCGTCGTGCGGCGAGATGCCCAGCCGGGCGAGCGGCTCGGGCAGAGCAAGCCGGTGACTGGCCCAGCCGGTGAGGCGGGCCAGCAGGCACCCGTCCGGTCCGGCCAGGTCGAGATCGGAACGCAGCTGCGCATCGCCGACCATGCTGATCCGGGCTTGCCCCGTCACTGGCGTCCCGGCCGGTGGCGGCGGCCCGAAGAGCGCAAGCTCGTCGAGACCGAACGGGAAAAAGGCCGTACCGCGATCGAGGTGCTCGAGCGCCCAGAAGCCGACGATCTGGCCCGCCGCGTCCAGCAACTGCGGATCGGTGAGCAGGGTGGGCTCGGGTGTGCCGGCGAACAGGTCACCGGTTGGCAACGTCGTCATCGTGGCCGAGATGCCGTCCTCGCCCCAGCGGTCCAACGAGACCACGCCCTGGAAGCGCGGGCCGTGGAACATGCGGTCTGCGTAGAGGCTCGTCCCGGCCTGCCGGCTGGCCCGCTCGCCGCGCAGCGTGAGCGGGGGGACGACCTCTGGCGCGGGGTAGCAGTCGGCGAGCACCACGGTGCCCTCGACCATCCGGGTCCCGGCCTGCGAACCGTCGCTGCCGTCGGCAACGAGCCGTTGCAGCTCTACCGTGATTTCGCGACCGCTGCCCGCCCGCCGGGCGACGGCGCGCAGCGTCACCGGGCCGTCGTCCAGTGCGATCCACTGGTGGGCTCGGATGTGTCGCGCCCCCACCACCACCTGGCCCGGGCACAGCGTCGCGGCGGCTTCGGCGAGCAGCTCGATGCTGACCGTGAACGGTACGACCGGCAGGCCGAGCAGCGAAGGGTCGGCCTGCGAGACCGCGCGCCCGAAGGTGTGGTCGCGCAGGAACAGATCCTGTTCGGGGTCCAGGCGGCGCAGCGCGACCAGCTCCCGGCCCTCGGTGTAGGAGACCACCGAGCCGAGCAGGGGGAACCGCGGCGGCGTGGGCGCGTTCAGGTGAGTCCGCACGGCGTGGCGCTGGACGTCCAGGAAGCGGTCCATCGTGTCGAGGTAGGCGGCCATGACCTGCTCGCGGGCGGCTCGCGCCGGCATCCTGGGAGCCAGCGGCTCGGGTGTTGCCGGCTCGGGTGTTGACAGCTCTGGGGCCGGCCGGTCCAGTGTGAGCAGCGGCAGGTCGACGCTGAGCCGGACGGAGCGGTCCGGCTCAGCAGGCGCAACCCGGGCGACGCCTTCCCCGGTCCAGAGTCGGCGCGGCGACCGGTGGGCGTAGAGGTGGTCGAGGGTCATCGGGACGTGGTGTGCAGCCAGCCGCCCCACCAGGTGGGCGAGCTGGGTCACGCCGCCGCGGTCCTCGACGTCGGACGGCACGGCGAGGTGGGGTGTGCCGCACAGCACGTCGGCGGTGAATGCCGCGAGGTTGCCGCGGGGGCCGGCCTCCACGAAAATGCGCACGCCGTCGGCGTGCATCACCTCGATCGCCTCCCGGAACCGGACCGGGTGCGACCACTGGTCGGCCACCAGCCCGCGTACCGCCTCCTGGTCCACCGGGTAACGCGCGGCTGTGACAGACGAGTACAGCGCGGTCCGCGGCGGCCGGAACCGCACCTGGCCCTCGCGCTTGCGGTGGAGCTCGTGCAACCGGGCCGCGAAGTCCGCGAAGTAGGGGGTGTGGGGGAGGTAGTCGAAGGGCAGGGTGGTGCACACTGCCCCGGTACGCCGGAGCTCGTCTGCGGCGGTCGCCGCTGCCCCGGCGGGGCCACTGAGCACGACCTGGTGCGGGCAGTTGTCCATCGCCACGGTCACGGCACCGTCGCTGCGTTCGATGGCGGCCCGGACGTGTTCGGGGGCCGCCGCGCTGACCGCGAGCAGGGTGCCGCTGGGCAGCCGGCCCTCGCTGCGCACCTGCTCGTACGCCTCGGTCAGCACGACCACTTGCCGGATGAGCTCAGCGTCGTCGTCCACCGGCAGGATTCCTGCCTCCCACATGGCGGAGAAGTCGCCTGAGCTGTGACCGAGCACGGCGTCGGGCCGGATCCCGAGCCGCCCGAGTAGGCCGGACAGCGCCTGGTTGGCCGTGTAGACGGTCGTGAGCCCGTAGTCCATCGTCCACAGGGCGGCGCCTTCACCGGCTCCGCGCACGTCCGGGGGCGGGAAGAGCAGCCGGCTGGGCAGGGGTCGACGCTGGTCGGCGAACGGCCGATCCATCAGGTCGAACCACGCGCGGACCTCGGGGAAGTGGACGCAGAGGTCGGCGAGCATGTTCGGGTACTGGGCGCCCTGGCCGGGGAACAGGAAAGCGAGCGCGCCGGGGACGTACAGCGGCGCCTGGGTGTAGTAGACGCCGCTGCGCTCCTCGATGCTCCGGCAGTCGGGGTCGGCGAGCCGGTCCAGGGCCAGCGCGAGCTTCCCGTCGAGATCGGCGACCGACGTGGCCACGAGTGCCAGCCGGGCTGCCGCCATGCCGTCCGGCGCGCAGTTCAGCGTGTAGGCGAGGTCGGCGAGGGCGACGTCCGGCGCGCCAGCGAGCACCCGGCGCAGGTCGGCGCCACGTGTCAGCAGGTCCGCCCGGTGGCGGCCCGACAGGATCACCACCTCGGCGTCGAAGCGGCGGTGCAGGTGCGCGTCGCGGCCGGAGCCGGGATGTTCTTCGAGTACCGCGTGGGCGTTGATCCCGCCGAAGCCGAACGCGCTCACTGCCGCCCGCCGGGGCTGCGGTCCTGGGTGGATCCACGGGCGGGTCTCGGTGTTGAGGTGAAACGAGGTCGACTCGAGCGCCGCGGCGTGGCCCCCGCCGTCCAGGGTGGGTGGTAGCACCTTGTGGTGCAGCGCCAGCGCAGCCTTGATGAGCCCTGCGACTCCCGCCGCGGGGATGGGGTGGCCGATCATCGATTTGACCGAGCCCAGGGCACGCCACGCTCCGCCGTCACCGCGCGGGCCGAAGACCCGGCCCAGTGCCTCGAGCTCGACCGCGTCGCCCACTCGGGTCCCGGTGCCGTGCGCCTCGACGAGCGCGACGCTGCCAGGTGGGACCCCGGCCGCGTCGTACGCCCGGCGCATAGCCAGCTCCTCCCCGTCGACCCGCGGGGCGAGGATGCCGACCGCCTTCCCGTCGCTGGCCACCCCGACGGCCTTGAGCAGGGCGTAGACCCGGTCGCCGTCGCGCTCGGCGTCCGCGCGCCGCTTGAGGACGAGGACGCCCGCGCCCTCACCGAGCAGCGTGCCGTCGGCGTCGGCACTGAACGGGCGCACCGCACCCCGGCGGGACAGGGCGCCGAGCCGCTGAAACAGCATCGTGATCGGGACGGTGCTGGAGACGTGGATGCCGCCGGCCAGTGCCAGGTCCGCCTTCCCGTTCAGTAGCTCGCCCATGGCGAGGTCGACCGCGACGAGCGACGAGGCGCAGGCAGCGTCGACCGCGTAAGCGGGGCCCATCAGGTCGAGCCGGTTGGCGATACGCCCGCACATCACGTTGGGCACCAGGCCGGGGGCGGTGTCGGCGTCGAAGGGCGGCAGGCTCGCCCGCAGCTGCCGCTCGATCCCGGCGAGCTCGGTCGCGGAGTGCTCGGGGTGCAGGATGGCGAGCAGGCGGATCACCTGATCGACCACGACCGCGTGCTGGAACAGCGTGCCGTAGCCCCGGCTGCCGTAGTTGGCGCGCCCGAGGATCACGGCCGTGCGCTCCCGGGGGAACGGCCGGTTGAGGTACCCGGCGTCGGCGAGGGCTTCGCGGGCGAGACGCAGCGCGATGAAGTGCTCCGGGTCGGCCCCCTCGACCGAGCGCGGCGCGACGCCGTGGTCGGCGGGGTCGAACCGCACGAGGCCGTCTAGGAAACCGCCCCGGTCGGGGTGCTCCGCTGAGGCTCCCCGCTCGGTCACCGCGTCCACCTTGTCGAGGATGTTCTGCCAGAAGGTGGCCACGTCGGGCGCTTGGGGGAACAGGCCCGCCATGCCGACGACGGCGATATCACCGGTGGGGTTCACTGTTCGCCACCGCCGGCCACCGCTGCCGCCAACCGGTTCAGCGACCGGCTGCAGGCACCCTCCATGTCCTCGATCACTGCGAGCAGCCGGCCCTGCGCGTCGCGGAAGGCGTACTGCGTGTCGAGGAGATGGCCCCCGGCGCGCACCCGAGCGCGCATCTCGCACCGCACCGGCGCGTCCGGGACGGCGGCGAAGCGCCGGTAGCGGCGGATCCGGGCCGGCAGGGGTGTCATGTCCAGGCGGGCGCGCGCCCACAGGACGCACAGCTGGAAGCCGCTGTCGATCAGCACCGGGTCGATGATCCAGCGGCCCTCGCCCCGGGTCAGGCACTGCTGCGGGCGCGACGGGGCCAGCGTCGCCACCATGCCATCGTCATGGATGCCCTCGATGCGGGTGATGCCGCGCATCAGCGGACCGTGGAAGAGCAGCTCGTCGTAGACCTGCTCGAGCGCCACCGGGTAGGGCTCGAGTGCTCCGGCGGACCGGGCCGCGTCGAGCGGGGCGGTGGGCAGGGCAGCTCGGAGGACAACCCCGGCCCGGTAGGCGGCGCGCGCGGTGCGCGAGTCGAGCACCGTCACGTCGAGGAGGGTGCCGTCATCGAGCACCCGGGCGGCTGCGGTGCGGACCGTGACGGGACGGGGCCCGCCGTCCAGTACCACCCCTTTCAGGATCTGCACGTCGCGCAGCTCGGCGACCTCGTGTCCGGGGTGGACCGCCGCGGCCACCTCGGCCATGAGCTCCATCGCGGCGGCCGCGGGCAGCACCGGGTGGCCGTCGAGCCGGTGATCGTTGAGGTAGCGGTCGCGCTCCGGGTCGAGCGTTCGGGTGATCTCGATGCCGCCGGGCACCGGGGTGGCGGTCGCGCCGGCGAGGAGGGGGCCGGCGAGTTGAGGAGGACCTCTCCGTCCCCCTTGCGGCCCCTTTCCAGCTCATCGACCAGCGCGACGGCGCCGCGGTCGGGGTCGACGAGTTCGATGCCGCGCTGGGCGAACCGGCGCTGCACCTCGTCGGAGACCATCCCCGCCGTCTGCCACGGTCCCCAGAGCAGCGAGGTGACCCGGCCGGGCCAGCGTGCGTCGAGCCAGCCGGCGAGCTTGTCGAGCACTTCGTTGGCGGCCGCGTAGTCGCCCTGGCCCGGGTTGCCGAACCGGGCGCTGATCGAGGAGAACAGGACGAGGAACCGCAGGGATTCTGGTCGCAGCGCGCGAGCCAGCACGAAGGCGCCGAGCGCCTTGGTGTCCAGAACCCGGTCGAAGGAATCGCTGGTCTTGTCCTCGATCAGCTTGTCCTCGATGACGCCTGCACCGTGGATGACGCCGTCGATACGCCCGTGGAGGGCGTAGACGTCGGCGACGCACCGCGCCAGCGCATCGGGGTCCCGGACGTCGACCTGGTGGTAGTGCACGCGGGCGCCGGCCTCGGTGCTGGCTGACAGGGTGGCGCGCATCTCCCGATCGGCGAGCAGGCGCCGGTAGGCGGGCTCCACCTGGCTCGGCGTGGCCGGTGCGCCGTCGCGCTGCAACCGGGTGGTGAGGGCGGCCTTGAGCGCGCGGGGGTCGGTGATCCCGGCCGTGTCGGCAGGCTCGTCGGCGTCGGGCATCGGTGAGCGCCCGAGCAGGACGAGGGTCGGGCGGTAGCGGCGGGCGAGTTCGCGGGTCACGCGGGCCGTGATGCCCCGGGC
>JBOHGH010000032.1:0-41966 GCA_050699975.1 Pseudonocardiaceae bacterium
GGCCGGGGATGGGCTGGTGTACGGCGCGTCGAGCGCGCACTAAAGCAACTTCTCCATAAATCTGATCTCTCCTGGAAGGTGGCGAGGGCGGCGGCACGCGGCGGCGGCACGCGGCGGCGGCACGCGTCTGCCCTGCCGGCAGGCGATCAGGTCGTCGCGGGGGCGTGCCTCACGTCCGCGCGACGCACCTGGAGATCAGGATGTGACGTCCCGATGGGGACGATCGGGGAACCGAGGATGGCGGGCCTCGCCGCCGGAGCCCGAGCAGGACCAGCGCGCCAGCCGCCGACCAGTCGGCCGCGTCGGGGACAACCGGGGCGTTCCATCTGATCGACCAGCCGTCGCGGCGAGGCAGATACCTTGCCGACGGCACCCTTTTGCTGGTGGCCGGCGTTGTGGTGGCACTGGTGGCCGGCCGGCCCAATCCCCTCAGACCCGCCGTGAGCAGACTCGCTTTGAGAATGCCCCGCCGTCGCGTGAGCCGCGCCGTGCGATCCAATACCGACAGCAACCGCGCACTCACCGACCTGCAGGATCGAGAATGCGAAAAGAACCCAGAGAGCAACGCCAACGCTCAGCGCTCGCCGACGGAGGACCCTCCCCGCATCCCGCACGCCGCCACCCCACGGCGGGCAGCCGGGGCACCGGGCATGTGCTGCCCACGAAGCACAACTCCCACTCGATCGTGACTGCTGTGGACCACCTGCGGATTCAGCGCGAGGTGTTGCCGGACTCCCGAAATCCTGGCTCGGACTGGCGGTCGATTTCGAACGGGCGCATCTGACCCGTCATGGTGTTGTCGATCACGGCAACGCCGTTTGACGCCCCGGTGAGCTGCACCGCGCGGTCACCGGGACCGGAGAAGCTGTTGCCCCGCACGACGACGTCGGAGAAGTTCCGTAGCAGGACGGCCTGGGAACCGTTGACCTCGCAGGTGTTACCTTCGAAGATGATCGTGGTCGGTCCCCCCGGAGCACCACGGTCACCCCGCTCGTCGATCGTGGCGATCAGGCACTGGACGTCAACGTTCGTGCAGATGTTGTTGGCGATGACGACGTCATAGGTGGGCGGACCCTGGCCGTTGTTGTAGGTCTGGAAGCAGTCGGTGTGCGGGCCTTCGTCACGGTAGCCGCTCGCTTTGATGTCCTTGATCGTGTTCCCGATCAACCGGTGACCACTTCCGAAAAAGCGGATACCGTCGGCATCGTTCTGAGTGAGCGCTACCGACTCGCTCACTGTGTTGTTCCGGACGGTGATCCGCTGGCCGGCGAGGAAGATCCCGGTCCCATCGGCACGCTGCACGGTGTTCGACTCGATGCTCGCGTCAATGCAAACCTGGCAGACCAGGCCGTCCTTAGCCGCGTTGTAGATCACATTATCGCGAGCGACGAGTCCGCGACCGGCCATCGTCAGGCCATCCCCATCCCGCAGGGTCAGGCCCTGGATGACAACGTAGTCGGCCTCGACGTTCATGCTTCGCATCGTCGCGCCGTCACCGATGATCGTGATCGGCTGCTGAGGCGTTCCCGAGGTCGTCACCGCCAACTCGGCGTCGGTGAAACCGTCGCCGCTCAAACACACCGTGCTACCGGGCCGGACCCCCGCCAGGGCCGCGCTGGCCTGATCGGATTCGGTGATCCGGTCGGCGCAGTCCACCGGGAGCGGGCCGACCTCGTTAGACGGGGGCGACCCAGCGGGAGGTGGGGGGCTGGTGGACTCAGTAGCCGTGCAACCGCTGACAATCAGCACCAGCCCGACCACCATGGCAAACAGGCAACGAACTATGACGCCGGTCACCTACTTGCCCCGCCTTGTAGCAAGTGCCTCGTCGGGCCGGGCCGGCGACCTGGCCGAGACATCGCCTGAGTCGTTTCCCACGATGATGACCGTCCTCCTCGGTGGCTCGGGGTTTGAGCTGGTCGTGTTCAGCCTGCGGCGGCGGTGGCCCGGCGCCGCCGCGGCGGCGTCGGATGCTGCACGTCGACGACGGTGCGCAGGAACTGGCCGGTGTAACTGGTGTCGATGGCAGCGACCTGCTCGGGGGAACCCTCGGCGATCACGGTGCCGCCGGCTCCACCACCCTCTGGACCCATGTCGATCACCCAGTCCGACGACTTGATCACATCGAGGTTGTGCTCGATGACGATCACGGTGTTGCCCTTGTCGGCCAGCTCGTTGATGACACCGAGCAGTTTGCGGATGTCCTCGAAGTGCAGGCCGGTGGTGGGCTCGTCGAGCACGTAGACGGTGCGGCCGGTGGAGCGTTTCTGTAGCTCGCTGGCCAGCTTGACGCGCTGGGCTTCCCCGCCGGACAACGTCGGCGCGGGTTGCCCGAGCCGGACGTAACCCAGCCCGACATCCACCAGCGTCTTGAGGTGCCGGTGGATCGCCGAGATCGGTTCGAAGAACACCGCCGCCTGCTCGATCGGCATATCGAGCACCTCAGCGACGGTCTTGCCCTTGTAGTGCACCTCGAGGGTCTCCCGGTTGTACCGGGCCCCCCCGCAGATCTCGCACGGCACGTACACGTCGGGCAGGAAGTTCATCTCGATCTTGATGGTGCCGTCGCCCGCGCAGGCCTCGCAGCGGCCGCCTTTGACGTTGAACGAGAACCGACCGGGCTGGTATCCGCGGACCTTCGCCTCGGTCGTGGCGGCGAAGAGCTTGCGGATCCGGTCGAACACGCCGGTGTACGTGGCCGGGTTGGACCGCGGGGTTCGCCCGATCGGTGACTGGTCGACCTTGACCAGCTTGTCGACCTGGTCCAGGCCGGTGACCCGGGTGTGCCGTCCGGGCACCTGCCGGGCGCCGTTAAGCCGGTTCGCCAGCACGGTCGCGAGGATGTCATTGACCAGCGTGGACTTACCCGAGCCGGACACCCCGGTGACCGAGACGAGGCAACCGAGCGGGAAGGACACGTCGATGCCGCGCAGGTTGTGCTCGCGCGCCCCGATCACCGTCAGCCGTCGCGATCGGTCCACCGGACGCCGGACGGCCGGGACCGGGATGCTCCGCCGTCCCGAGAGGTAGGCGCCGGTGATCGAGGTGTCATGCCGCTCCAGCTCGTGAAACGGTCCGCTGTGCACCACCTGACCGCCGTGCTCCCCCGCTCCTGGGCCGATGTCCACCACCCAGTCGGAGGCGCGGATGGTTTCCTCGTCGTGCTCGACCACGATCAGCGTGTTGCCCAGGTCGCGCAGCCTGGTGAGGGTGGCCAGCAGCCGGTGGTTGTCCCGCTGGTGCAGGCCGATCGACGGCTCGTCCAGCACGTAGAGCACCCCGACCAATCCGGAGCCGATCTGGGTGGCCAGCCGGATCCGCTGGGCCTCACCGCCGGACAGCGTGGCTGAGGCGCGGTCCAGGGACAGGTAGTCCAGCCCGACGTCGAGCAGGAAGCGCAGCCGGGCCTGGATCTCCTTGAGCACCGCACCGGCGATCATCGATTGCCTGGTGTCGAGCTGCAGGCCGTCGAGGAACTCCGCGGCGCCGCGGACCGACAGCGCGGAGACGTCGGCGATGGACTTTTTGCCCTCCGTGGTGTGCGAGAGGGTGACAGCGAGGATCTCGGGTTTGAGCCGGGTGCCCCGGCAGGCCGGGCACGGCACCTCCCGCATGTAGCCGTCGTACTTGTCCCGCACGTACTCCGACTCGGTCTGGTTCATCCGGCGTTCGAGAAACGGAATGGCGCCCTCGAAGGCGGCGTAGTAGGCGCGCTCCCGGCCGTAGCGATTGCGGTAACGGACATGCACCTGATCGTCGGAGCCGTGCAGCACGGCCTTCCGGGCACTGGCCGGCAACCGCCGCCATGGGGTGTCCATCCGGAAACCGACGCTCTCGGCCAGCGCCTCGAGCAGCCGCTGGAAGTACTCGTGGGTCTGCCCGGTGGACCACGGCGCGATCGCCCCCTCAGCCAGCGAGAGCTCCTCGTCAGGCACCACCAGCTCCGGGTCGACCTCCTTGCGCACCCCGATACCGGTGCACTCCGGGCAGGCACCGTAGGGCGAGTTGAACGAGAACGACCGCGGCTCCAGGTCGTCGACGCCGATGGGGTGGCCGTTCGGGCAGGCCATCCGCTCGGAGAACCGGCGCTGCCGGTGCGGGTCATGCACCTCGCGGTCCACAAAATCGAGCACTACCAGGCCATCGGCCAGCCGCAGCGCGGTCTCCACCGAGTCGGTGAGCCGCTGCTTGGCGCCGTCTTTGACCGACAGCCGGTCGACCACCACGGAAATGTCGTGTTTGTCCTGCCGCTTGAGCTTGGGTGGATCAGCGAGCTGGTACACGGTGCCGTCGACGAGCACCCGGGAGTAGCCCTGGGACTGCAGCTCGGCGAACAGGTCGACGAACTCGCCCTTGCGGGTGCGCACGACGGGTGCCAGAACCTGGAACCGGGTGCCGGGTTCCAGAGCGAGCACCTGGTCGACGATCTGCTGCGGGGTCTGCCGGGAGATCGGCTCGCCACACTCCGGGCAGTGCGGCTCCCCAGCCCGGGCGTAGAGCAGGCGCAGGTAGTCGTGCACTTCGGTGATGGTGCCGACGGTGGAACGGGGGTTGCGGCTGGTGGACTTCTGGTCGATCGACACCGCAGGTGACAGGCCCTCGATGAAGTCGACATCGGGCTTGTCCATCTGACCCAGGAACTGGCGGGCGTAGGCCGACAGCGACTCGACGTACCGGCGCTGGCCCTCCGCGAAGATCGTGTCAAAGGCGAGACTGGACTTGCCGGAACCGGACAGACCGGTGAAAACGATGAGGCTGTCGCGGGGCAGGTCGACATCGACGCCGCGCAGATTGTGCTCGCGCGCGCCGCGGACGACGAGTCGGTCAGCCACTGTGCTCCATCGGATATCGGGTGCTCCCTTCGAACCCAGTGATCCCTTCGGTGGGATCCGGTGTGCCATGGGCCGACGGGCCCCACCCATGCTATGCGCCCGGTCTGACAGAACCGGTCTCGCGGTGGGGCATGGCGGCGGTTACGGTCGGCGGCTGTGGACATCCTTGAGGACTACAACGGCGCGGTTGTACCCGGTGGTCCGGCGCAGCGGCGGACGCTGGACGCCCTGACCGTCACCAAGATCTCAGTCGGACCGATGGACAACAACGCATACCTGCTGGTCTGCCGGACCACCGGCGAGGCGTTGCTGATCGACGCCGCCAACGAGGCCCAGCGGCTGATGGACCTGCTGGGCCATGGCCCGGGCCGACCCGATCTGCGGACAATCGTCACCACTCACCGGCACGGGGACCACTGGCAGGCCCTCGGTGCGGTCGCCGGCGCCACCGGTGTGCAGACCGTCGCGCATCCGGTCGACGCCCCCGAGTTGCCGGTGCCCCCGGACCGCTTGGTGGACCATGGCGACACGGTGGATGTCGGCCGGGTGCCGCTGGAGGTGATCCACCTGCGCGGACACACCCCCGGCTCGATCGCCCTGCTGCACCGCGACGCCGACGGCACACCGCACCTGTTCACCGGCGATTCGTTGTTCCCTGGCGGCCCAGGACGGACAACGTCGGCGGCGGACTTCACGAGCCTCATGAACGACCTGGAATTCCGGGTGTTCGACCAACTCCCCGACTCCACGTGGTTCTACCCCGGCCACGGCAAGGACTCCACTCTCGGCGCCGAGCGCCCCCACCTCGCCGAGTGGCGCGCCCGAGGCTGGTGATCTCGGTTGGACGAGCGGCCGTCCCCGAGCTCACCCCGTGTTGCGCATCCCGGCGGCGATCCCGTTGACGGTCCGCAGCAGCGCTCGACGCAGGTCCGGGTCGGGCTCGTCCACCTCGCGACGCCGGACCAGCAGCGAGATCTGGAGGTGGTGCAGCGGCTCCAGGTAAGCGGCCCGCACCTGCAGGGTCTGCCGAAGCAGGCGGTGCCTGGCCAGCAGGGTCGAGCCGCCGGTCAGCCGCAGCACCTCACGCTTGGTCAGGTCGTGCTCGCCGACGATGGTGTCGAACAGCGGCTGCAGACCGGGCTCGACGAGGACCGAGACGTAGCACTCCGCGATCCGCAGGTCCGTCTTAGCCAGCGTCATTTCGACGTTTCCGAGCAGGTTGGTGAAGAACGCCCAGTCGCGCATTTCCTCGAGCACCGAACCGAGCCCGGCGTCACGGGCAGCCCGTAGGCCGCTGCCGAGGCCATACCAGCCGGGCACGACCATCCGGGTCTGGGTCCATCCGAACACCCACGGGATCGCCCGGAGCCCTTCCAGCGTGGTCTTTCCGCTGCCCGGTCGCCGCATCGGCCGGGACCCGACATTGAGCCAGCTCAGCTCATCGACCGGGGTGGCGGCGGAGAAGAACTCGCTGAGCCCGGGAAGCCCGACGAAGTCGCGATACGCCGCTTGGGCGGCCGCGCTCACCACGTCCATCGCCTCGTCCCACCGGGCCAGCACCTCCGGCGGTACCCGGGAGGTCTGGTGCAGCAGGGTGGCCTCCAGCACCGCGGCGAGGAGGATCTCAAGGTGGTCGTGAGCCAGCGCGCTCAACGAGTATCTGTCGGAGATAACTTCGCCCTGTTCGGTTACCTTCAGCGTCGCGTCGACCGTGCCGTACGGCGAGGCGGCCACCGCCTCTCCGGCCGGCCCGCCACCCCGGCCGACCGAGCCCCCACGGCCGTGAAACAGCCGCAGCCGGACCCGGTGCGCGGCAGCTGTGTCGCGCAGCTGGCGCTGCGCCTTATGAATATCCCAATACGAGGTGGTGATCCCGGCGTCCTTGTTGGAATCGGAATACCCGAGCATCACCTCCTGCAGGTCCCCCCGGGCTCGGACCAGCTGCCGGTAGGAGGGATCCCGCAGCATCACGTCGAGCAGCTCTCCGGCGCGGCGCAGCTCGGTGGCAGTCTCGAACAGCGGTACGAGATCCACCGTGCACGTACCACCGGCCGCCGGGTCCTCTGATGGTGCCAGCGCGACCAGACCGGCTTCCCGGGCCAGCACCGCGGCGGCCAGCACATCGTCCGCGCCCTTTGCCATCGAGATGATGTATGTGCTGGCAGCCGCCTCGCCGACGGTCTGCTGGGCAGACCAGATCGCGTCGAAGACGGCGAGCACGTCTGCTGCCGCTGGTGGCAGCGCAGCGGAGCGGGCGGTCAGCGGCCGCCGTCCGGCCAGCTCCCGGGACAGCAGCGCCGCCCGCTCCCCGCGGTCGAGCTCGGCATAGGGCCGTGGAAGTTCGCCGAGCGGGTCGTAGAGGGCCGCGAGGGCGGTGTGGTGCTGGTCGGCGTGCTCGCGCACGTCGAGGGCCGCGAGGTGCAGGCCAAGCGCTCGGGCGCTGCGCAGCGTCCTGGCCAGGGTGCCCTCGGCGATGCGTTCCCCGAGATGGCCGCGTAGCGAGACGTCCATCACCTCCAGGTCGGCGATGTAGAACTCCGCTCCCAGGTAGTCCCGCCCCTCCTGGTGTGCGAGGCCGTCTCGAATCCGCTGCTGGGATCGGGTCAGGCGGGCGTGGATGAAGGAACACTTCAGCCGGTAGGGCTCATCGGCGTTGAGCCGGAGGTAGCGGTCATAGACTTCGGGCAGCAATCGCCGGTCATGGGCGAGGCTGCACCTCAGTCCTTCGGAAACGCCGACCACGCGGGTGGACACGCTCAGCTCCTGGACGAGCTGGTCGATCAGCGCTAGATGGATGTTCAGCGCCCGGTCCGCGTAGAGCCGCACGACGTCGAGGGTGACCTGCGGTGAGACGTTGGGGTTGCCGTCGCGGTCGCCACCGACCCAGCAACCGAGCACCAGCGGCCGGGACTGCGGGGGCAGCACAAACGAGGCGCGAGCCAGCTCGTCCTCGAGATCTTCCAGCAGGTCCGGCACCGCGCGGGTACCGAGCTGCGCGAGGTAGTAGGCGACCGCGCGAGCCTCGTCGAGAACCGTGGGCTGGCCGGGTCGGATCTCGTCTGTCTGCCACAGCAGGTCGACCAGCCGCGCGAGCCGCCGTTGCAACTGCTTCTTGGGCAGGTCCTGATCGAGGACGTCGGCCACCCAGCGCAGAATGCCCTGCACCGACGCCCGGGACGCCTCGGTCGGGTGAGCGGTGAACACCGGCCGCAGCTCCATCCGCGCCAGCACCGCCTCCACCTCAGCCCGGTCAACATCCCGAGCCAGCCGGTTCATCACCGCGCGCAGCGGTCCGTGCCGCCAGCTGACCTGGGTGCGCTGCTCCCTCGAGCGGTGCAGCTGCTCGGCCACGTTGGCAAGCTGGAAGTAGATGGAGAATGCGCGGGTGAGCTGGACGGCCGTGCCGATGTCCAGCGTGGACAGCAGCGACCTGATCTCCGCGCTGTCCTCCAGCGGGGCCTCCCGGCCCAGCCTCCGTACCTCTTCCACCAGCTTGAGCAGTTCCTCGCCGCCGTGGCGGACCAAGGTCTCACCGAGCAGCGTCGACAGCAGGCGGATGTCGGCTCGCAGTGCGAGGTGCTGCGACTCCGAGAGGACACCGGCGTGAGCGGCCACCGAGTCCAGGCGCATGCTCCGTTCGGCGATCGACTCCGGTCCGGTCGTCAACGTCATCGGCTCCTCCTCATCCAATGCCGTCGAGCAGGAGCGCCGGACGAAGCACCGAACCAGACGCACTTGGCTAGCGGTATTCCAGACCGTCTGCCCGAAGCGCCACGAACTCAGGCTCCGGAACCCGCACGTTGCCCACCGGAATCCTACCGATATCTTGCAGCCGACACATCCACGCCGTAGATAATCACACGCTCGGCCGACAACGCCAAGCACAGCTTCGCAAGCTTTTCACACTGGTAACAACGTGGTAATGCAACGTGCCAATCCGGCAAACCACAGCAGTTCCTTGGCGACTTGCTTTCCTAAAAATCGGGTGTCGCAGGTTCGGACGCTCACCTGGCGGTGGCCCAGCAAGGGCTCCGCGGTCGCCCGGTTCAGCGCACGAGCGCCGGCACGCACAGCGCCGAGCAGCATGCCTTGCACAACACGGTCGACACCCGCCCACTGCAAGAATGTAGGGCATGGCCGATACACCTGCGGGCTCCGCCGACACACCCCCGCCGTGCCCCCCACGTCCGTCCTCGCCTTCCGAGCTCGGGTTCGTGCGCAGGCCCATGGTGCGCTGGCTCGATCCCCACCAACTCGTTGACACCGCTGTCCGGGTCCTGCTCTCAGGCGTCTTCAGCTCCTACGCTGACAACCGGGAGTTGCAGGCCCTGGAGCCGGCCGAGGTCCCGGACCGCTCCGGGGAAGCCGACCTGTGGCTGGACTATGTGGCCGATGTCGGCGACGGGTGGAACTCGACCTACACCGTGGCCAGGCTCCTGGCCACCGAGGAGCTCAAGCTCGACTGGGACGGCGAGCCCCACTCCACCGAGCGGGGGCGGATCCTGGTCATGGGCGGCGACCAAGCGTACCCCGTGCCCACGGCCGTGGAGTACGAGAACCGCATGCTCGGGCCGTACCAGGCGGCGCTGCCGTGCGTTCCCGGAGAAGCTCCTGAGCTCTTCGCCATTCCGGGAAGCCACGACTGGTACGACGGGCTGGTCAACTTCACCAGCATCTTCTGCCGCAAACGCTGGATCGGTGGATGGAGAACCCGCCAGCGCCGGAGCTACTTCGCGGTCAAACTCCCGAACGGGTGGTGGCTGTGGGGCATCGACATCCAGTTCGGGTCCTACATCGACGAAGCCCAACTGCTGTACTTCGCCGACGTCGCCGTCAACCAGGTGACGCCCGGGGATCGCATCATCCTGTGCATGGCCAAAGAGGTTGAAAGCGGCCGGAAGCAGGACGAGATCCATTCAGACCGGGATGTGGAGTACCTCGAGCGCGAGATCATCCAGCCGAGTGGTGCCCGGCTGTTGCTGTCCCTCAAGAGTGGAAAGCACTACTACTGCCGCTACGAGGAGGAGGACGGATTTCGCCAGCATATCCGCTCGGGCGGCGGCGGCGCCTTCTTGCATCCCACCCACAACCTCCCCGAGCGCATAGGCCTTCCCGGAGCGGAAGGAGTTGCCGCCTACCGCAGAGCCGGCACCTATCCGTCACCGGCGGTATCGAAACGGCTGAGGAAGCGGATCTGGCTGCTTCCTCCCTACAACCTTCCCCTTGCCGGGGTGTTCGGCACGATCCACGTGCTGTTGGCGTTGATGCTGGGACTGCATCTAGACGACCGCCACGTCTCGCTCGGCCTCGGTGACGTAAGTCAGGCATTGTGGGAGAGCCCGACGTTCTTCCTCCTCATCCTCCTTATGATCGTGTCCTTGGCTGGGACGGTCCGCTTCGCCCACGATGCCAGAGGTGTCGGTCGGTTCCTGGTTGGGATGGTACATTCGACGCTGCAGGTCGCGGGCGTGGCCGGGATCCTGATTGCCGCCTCCTGGTTGTCGTCTGCCTTCGGACTTCGGGGCGGGTGGTCCTTGGTCGCCTTTCTCAGCCTGGTCGGCCTGGTGGGTGGCATCGGGGGAATGGTGGGGCTGTCGGGCTATCTCTGGGTCACCAACTGCTTTGGCCTGCACCAAACCGAGGGGTACGCAGCCCAGCATCACCAAGACCTCAAGCATTTCCTCCGCCTGCACATCGAGACCGACGGTGCCCTGACGGTGTACCCGATAGGCGTCGACCGAGTCGGCCGGAAGTGGACACTGTGCCCGGACGCGCCCGCATATGCTCCCTGGTTCGCCCCACATGGCTCTGAACCCGTGCCGCATCTCATTGAAAAGCCAATCACGATCAGCGGTCAACCAAACCCCGGAAACTCCGAGCCAGCCGAGGGCCGGGTGTGATCGTGGGTACGCCGACCGGCCGTGAAGCTGCGACATCACCGGAGCGGTGAGCACCTGGATCGGTGGGGTGGGGTTCAGACCACGGCGCCGTCGCTGCGCCGGATCGGAGCGGGCTTGCGTTTCGGCTCGGGCGGTGGTGCGCTGCGGCGGGATTCCAGCTCCACCGCCAGCGGGGCGGCGACGCTCACCGTCGAACAGGTACCGACAACGATGCCCAGCAGCAAAGCCAACGCGAAGTCGGCCAGCGAGTCCCCGCCCAGCAGCAGCAGCGCTGCCAGGACCATCAGCGTGGACAGGCCAGTGTTCACCGTTCGCGGCAGGGTGGCGAGCACTGCGGTGCTCACCACCCGGTGGAACGGGGTCTTGCGCTGCGCCGTCCAGTACTCCCGCACCCGATCGAAGACCACCACTGAGTCGTTCACCGTGTAGCCGATGATGGTCAGTACCGCGGCGAGGAACACCCCGTCGATCGGCTTGCCGAGCCAGGCGAACACGCCGGTGACCACCGCGACGTTCGCGAACAGCGCTGCGACAGCGCCGGCGCCGAACGTCCAGCGGAACCGCGCGGCGAGGTAGGCCAGCTGCGCGGCCAGCGCCACCCCGAAGGCGATCAGTGCGCCGCGGCGCAGCTCGTCGCCAAGACTCGGCCCGATCAGCTCGTCGCGCAGCACCCGGCCGCCGAGCGCGTCGCCGATGGTCGCCACGTCGGCGTCGGTGAGCCCACCGGTGCGCACGGTGATGTCGCCGTCGCTGGATTCCTGCACGACCGCACGGGGGAACCCGGCGTCGGCGACGGCACTCCGGGCGGTCTCCGGGTCCGGCAGCGCACCTTGCTCGGCGGTGTACTGCACCAGCCGGCCACCGGTGAACTCCACACCGAGCTCGAGCCCGCGGATCGCGACGCCGGCCAGCGCCAGTGCCAGTGCCGCACCGGACACCGCGAGCCAGCGCCGGTGCCGGGCCATCAGTGCGGGATCCCGGTCGGTGAGCCACTGCCGCACCCGGCCGAGAGTGGAGATCCCGGAGATCCGCGGGCGGCGGTTCACCGGGCGCAACCGCAGCGCGAGATCGGCTAGCACCCGGGAGATGAGCAGCGCCGAGAGCAGCGAGACCAGCACACCGATCGTCAGCGTCACCCCGAACCCCCGGACCGGCCCGGACGCCAGGAAGAACAGCAGCCCGGCAGCGAGCAGGGTGGTGATGGCGGAGTCGGCGATCGCCGGCAGCGCCGCCTTGTGCCCGAGGGTCACCGCGCGAGAAAGGCTTGGTTTGCGCGCATATTCCTCGCGAGCCCGTTCGGCGATGAGCACGTTGGCGTCCACCGCCATTCCGATGGCCAGGATGAACCCCGCGAGGCCTGGCAGGGTGAGGGTGGCGCCGAGCGCGGTCAGCGCGGCGTAGGAGATCACCGCGTAGGCCCCGAGCGCGAGCACCGCCACCGCGCCGATCAGCCGGTACACCGCGAGCAGGAAGATCCCGGTCAGGGCGATACCGATCAGTGCGGCGGTGGCGCTGGCGTCGATGGCCTCGGCACCCAGGGTGGCGCCGACGGTGCGCTGCTCGATGATCTCCACCGGGATCGGCAGCGCACCGCCCTCGATCAGCACTGCGAGGTTCGTCGCCTCATCTTGGGTGAATGACCCGGTGATCTGAGTGCTGCCGCCGAGGATACCGGCCCCGCAGCCGACCGAGGGATCGACCTGTGGGGAGGAAATGACCCGGTCGTCCAGCACGATCGCGATCCGCCGGGACGGGTCACCTGGTGGGGCGCACGCCGCCTGCGCGGTGAGCTGCTGCCATGCCTCGCCGTCGGCGAAGTCGACGTTCACCAGCCAGCCGCGGATGTTCTGCGCGTCGAAAGCGGCGCTCGCGCCATCGACGTCGTCGCCGGTGATCGCGGCCGGGCCCAACGGCAGCGGGATCCCGCTCTCGTCCGGGAGCTGCCGCTGCGACTGCGGTTGGTCAGGCCCGAGTCCGCCGGGTAGGACGGGATGCATGGACAGCTGTGCGGTGCGGCCTATCACCGCAGCAGCCTCAGCCGGCTCAGTGAGGCCGGGCAGTTCGACGATGATCCGGTTCTCACCGGAGCGGGACAACGACGGCTCGGCGACACCGAGCGCGTCGACGCGTTCCCGCAGCACTTCGAGCGCGCGGTCGGTGGATTCCGCGTTCGCCTCAATGCCGGGGGCGTCCCTGGTCTCGAGGACGATCTGGGTACCACCGCTGAGGTCCAGCCCGAGGCGCGGCGTGGAACTCAGGGCGATGTAGCCGGAGAGCAGGACGAGGGCGAGCGCCAGCAGGGCGCGCACCACGGTGGGGCGGTTCACGGGTGGTCCTCGGGGCAGTGGTCGATGGGGGTCAGCGATCAGTGATCGCCGGTGGCGCCCTGTCCTGCCGAGTTCCAATCTCCTGCGCGACCGGTCCGTCGTGTCGTGGATGCGCGCCGCCAGATGCCGGACCCGCCGTGGGCGGTTGCGCGCCCTCGGCGAGTAGGCCGAACAGCGTCGGCGCGGTGAGGGGACGAGTCGCGGGCGCGGCCGCGAGCGCCACCACGTCGTCATCGGGATGCGGTGTGACATTCGCCATGCCCACCGCGTCGGAAACGGGGCTGGTGAGCGCGGTCGCCGGACCGGCAAAGCTCACCGCGCCCGCGAGCAGGACGAGTACGAAGAAGATCAGTAGCGCACCGGGGCGGGCGTGTCGGTGCACGTCTCGACCCTCCCGCCAATGTGATTACCCGTCACCCTACCGGTGACCGCTCACCAGCCGAGCGTGTCGGCCACGTGCCGCTCGACACCGGGCGCTATGGTGACGGAGCTGCTCGCTTAGGCGCCATTCGGAGCCAACGCCGTGGGCGCTACGCGCCGCCCTGAGGGGTGAAATGCGGGCTGCTGCCGGTCGTGATCGCCCGTACCTCAACGGGAACCGCGGTCCCGCGTCGCGACGGCCTCACCCGTGACAACCCTACGTGCGCCGAGCTCGACGCCAGTGCTGCCCGCGCGCCGGGCAGTCGCGGCTGGTCGAACAGGATCGTTTGCAGCAGCTTGATCGAGCCGTCGCGATGCTGGGCAGTGTTCCACCCGAGGGCACCGGAACGGCCCGCCCCGAGTCCAGGAGACGGGGCCGTTCCGGTGATCGTGATGATCAGTCGAACTCGCCGGTACGGACCCCGGCGGTGAACGCGGCCCACTCGGTTGCGGTGAACATCAGGGCCGGGCCGGTCGGGTCCTTGGAGTCCCGCACGGCACGGCTGCCATGGTTGAGGTCGGCGACCTCCACGCATGCGCCGCCGCTGCCGTTGCTGTAACTGCTCTTGCGCCAATGAAGATCAGGCGGCACCGTTCGCAGGGTGGGCCGGGTGGTGGCTGGTCGTGGCAGGCTCGCCCAGAGGTTCCCCGCTCGGGGGTGGCCGCCCGGCCTGCTGCCGCCCCGAACGCAGCCGGGCCGGGCGTGAAGGCGTCAGCGCAGGGCTGGTTGCTCGCAGTGGCCCGCCGCCGGTCGGCTAGTGGATGTCGTTGTCGCGCTGGTCGCGCGAGGCCGAGGGCCGCTAGCCCGAACTGCGGTTTGCGGGCTCGCTCACCAGACATACAAGATCATGATCAGCAGGACGGTCAGGGCTGCCGACAGCAGCAGTGAGAGCAGGCAGCCCAATCGGTTCGAATAGAAGACGAACATCTGGTCACTTCCTGGCCGAGCCCGTTATGCCAGCAGGGATGTGTTATTCGGCTGAGACCCCGGCGACGACGCCCTCGTCGTGCAAGCTCCCGATCTCCGTGGCGGACAGGCCGAGAATCCCGGCGAGGATCTCGTCGGTGTGCTGGCCGAGCTGGGGTGCTGCCGCGGGTCGTACCCGGTCCATGGCGGTGAAGTCGAGCGGCGAGCCGGGCATGAGATAGGTGCCGATGCCGGGCTGGTCGACCGCGGCGAACATCGGGTTGACGGGTGAGCAGCGGGGATCGGTCGTGATCAGCTCAGCGAAGGTCTGGTACGGGCCCCAGCACACCTCGTGCCGGTCGAAGACCTCGCGGACCTCGCGCAGCGTGCGGCTGTTGACCCACGGCTCGATGAGCGCACCGATCACGTGCCGCGCGGTGAACCGGTCGCCCTCCTTGCCCAGGTCCACCCCGAGCAGCTTCTCGACCTGGACGCACGCGTCAGCGATCCCGACCGCGGCCACCAAACTGTGCCACTGCCGCGCGGTCAGGCCGACCACCATGACCCGCTTGCCGTCCCTGGTGGCGAAGTCGCGCCCGAACGCTCCGTACAGGTAGTTGCCGTACTTCGGCCGCTCGTGCTGGCTGATCTGCACTTCAGCGATCTTGCCGAGGTGCCCGACCATGGCGAACGCCACATCGGACAGGGCGAGCCGGACGAACTGGCCGATCCCGTCGATCCGCCGCTTGCGCTCGGCGGCCAGCAGCCCGGTCGCGGCCAGCGTGCCGGTGATCGCGTCCCAGGCCGGCAGCAGGTGGTTGAAAGGGTCGGACAGGTTGCTGGGGCCGGTGGCCCAGGGGAAGCCGGTGGCGGGGTTGACGGTGTAGTCGACCGCGGACGAGCCGTCGGGGTTGCCGACGATGTTGACCATGATCAGATCGGGGCGCCGGGACGTGAGCTTGTTGAAGTCCAGCCAGCCCGCGGCCGGGAAGTTCGTCAGGAACAGCCCTGAGTCATCGCCTGGCGCGGTGATCAGGTCGGTGAGCAGCTCCTTGCCCTGCGGGGATCGCAGGTCGACCGCGATCGAGCGCTTGCCCTTGTTCAGTCCCGCCCAGAACAGGCTCTTGCCGTCGGCGGTGACCGGCCAGCGAGTGGCGTCCAGGCCGCCGCCGATCGGATCGAACCGGATCACGTCCGCGCCGAGCTGGGCCAGGGTCATCCCGCCGAGCGGTGCCGCCACGAAGGCCGAACCCTCCACCACTCGCATCCCCGCCAGGATCCCGGTCATCCCTCACCTCGCTATTCACGACTTCCGATCAACGTGCGAGCGCAACGAACCGCCAGTCGAGCACCGGCTTCTGCGCCGCGGTCTGATCCCCAGCGTCCTCCGCCGGGCAGCTGTGTACCACCGCCCGCAGGTCGATCAGCTGGTAACCGTCGCGCTGGTGGACGGCCTCAACGTGCAGCTCGGTGCGCAGCACGTCGCCCTCGAAGACCGGGCCGGTGTGGTCACAGCTGCGCCAGGCCACGATCGTGATCAGGTCGGGCAGCGCCCGGGTGGCGTGCGCCCCGGCGATCGAGATGGTGTGCCCGCCGTAGACCAGGCGACGCCCGTACGCCGAGGCGCCGGGGTCGGTGTGCGTGGCCGCGAGGTTGAGGGTAGCCCTGGCCAGCTCGGTGGCACCGGTCACGGTGTCGCGTACCTCGATGTCGTACACCGTGCCGGGTTCGGTCACGGTGGGCCGGAACGCGCCGAGCTGCCACCCCCATGGCAGGTCATCGACGGGGTCGGCGTCAGCAGGGATGTCGTCGAAGCTGTCGGCGTGCCCCGTGCGGGCGTCGGGGTCGCGCAGGGGGAGCATCGGGCAGCGCCAGAAGTCGAGCACAGGCTCCTCGCGCTGGTTGTCGACCTGAACCCGCAGCACCGCCAGCCCGGTCGCCGGCCGCCCCGGTTTCGGGCGGTTCTGTCGCAGCGCGACGACCTCGGTCCGGGTGCGCAGCGTGTCGCCCAGGTGCACGGGGCGCAGCAGCCGCAGGCCCCGGTAGAACAGGTTGCCGCGGACTCGCTGCGACGCAGATGTGGTCTGCCCGATCGCGACATGGCAGACCAGCGTGGGGTGGGCGAAGGGCTCAACGCGGCCGGTGACCACCGCGGACAGCTCGCGGTCCAGCGGCAGCCGGAGCCGGTCGCCGGACAGTGCCTGGTGCAGCATGGCGTGGCCCGAGGTCAGAGTCAGACCCGGAGCGTCGGCGAAGACCTGTCCCCGAGTCAGGTCCTCGAAGTACGGCCCACCGACCTGCACCCGGTTGTCCGCCATCGTGACCAGATCGTACGGCCGCGCGCCGCAACCCGTCGACGTCGATCACTGCACCTCGGCCTGGACCACTCCGACCTCGTCCGGTTCGGCCAGGGCCGCCCGGCGCCGGCGAGCCCGGAGTTCCAGCACGGCACCGAGCGCAGCCACACACACAAAACCCGTCGCCGTGAGCAGGGCCGCGGCGATCGCGCTCTGGTAGCGGCCACCGTGGGCAAGCGCGCTGTAGAACACCGCCGCCAGTGCGGCGGTCCCGATCGCCGATCCGATCCGCTGGCCGGTCTGGAGCGCTCCGGCCGCCGCCCCGCCCATCCGGGGTGGCACGCACTCCAGAGTCAGCGTGACGTTCGGCGAGATCACCGCGCCGCCGCCGATCCCCGCCACCAGCAGGGGGAACGCCACCACCCACCCAGCCGATGCAACGGGTACCGCGTACAGCACCAGCGCGGTGGTAGCCAACCCGACGGCGACCGCGCTCAGCCCGATCACCGTCAGCCAGCGGCCGTACCTGTTCACCAGCCGGCCGGCGACCGCAGCAGACACCGCCGACCCGAGTGCGAACGGTGTCACCGCGAGCCCGGACTGCAGCGGCGTGTACCCCAGCCCGTGCTGGAAGTACAGCGCGAACACCAGCCAGATCCCGCTGAAACCGATGAAGTACACCATCCCCAGCGCGGCTCCCGCCGGGTAGCCGGGAGTGGCGGACAGCAGCCGGGTGTCCAGCAACGGCGCCCGGTCGCGCCGCACCATCCGCCGCTCCCAGCGCAGGAACAGCGCGATCAGCACCGGCGCCAGCCCGAACAGCCACCACAGCCGGCCCAGCCCACCGCTCTCGACCTGCACCAGCGGCAGCAGCAAGCACAGCACACCGGCGCCGAGCAGCACCGCGCCGACAACGTCGATCTGGGACACCAACCGCTGCCCGGTGCGTTGCCGGGACGGCACCAGGCGCGCCGCCGCCACCAGCGCGATCAGCCCGATCGGGACGTTGACGAAGAAGATCCACCGCCAGCCCTCCGGCCCGCCGGCCGCGGTGAGGATCAGACCGCCGAGCACCGGTCCGACCGCCGTGGACAGCCCCACCGTGGCGCCGAAGATGCCGAACGCTCTCCCCCGCTCCGGGCCGTGGAACAGCACCTGGATCAGGCCCGAGTTCTGCGGGGTGAGCATCCCAGCGGCGACCCCCTGCAGCAGCCGGGCCGCTACCAGCAGCTCCGCGTTGGGTGCCGCCCCGCACAGCGCGCTGGTGAGGATGAACCCAGTCAGCGCGACAAGGAACATCCGGCGCCGGCCCAGGGCGTCACCCAGCCGCCCGCCGGCCACCAGCAGTAGCCCGAAGGCCAGTGCGTATCCGGACACCACCCACTGCACCTGGGCCACCGAGGCATCCAGGCTCTGCTCAATGGAGGGCAGGGCGACCGTGACAATGCTGACGTCCAGCAGGCTCATGAAGCCCGCCATCTGGGTGACCGCGAGGGCTCGCCACCGACGTGGGTAAGCGGGCTGGTCGGCCTCGGACCGGGTAGTCACCACACCATCCTGGTTCACCAACGCCGCAAAGGCTTCCCGTACGCTTCGAGCCGTGAGAGGGCGCGGGTGACCTACAGCCGCACCACAGCCGACGAGGTGTGCCAGGCGTTCGCCGCAGGCGCGAGGCTTGACCTCGCCGGCGCCGAGGTGCCCGCCGTCCTGCTTGTCGGGTTGCTCGCCGGCGCACCGTTGCAGGCCGAAGGCCGGATTCCCGCGCTGCGACTGGCCGGTGCAGCGATTCGGGGCCCGCTGGAGCTGCCCGGAGCGACGGTTCCCGCGCTGGTCGAGCTTACCGGCTGTAACTTCGACGAACCGATCGACCTGTATGCCGCGGAGCTCACCGGCTGGCGCCTTGCCCGCTGCACCCTGCCCGGCCTGCAGGCAGCTAACCTACGGGTGCGCAGCGAGCTGGCGCTGGAGAATTGCACGGTGACGGGGCCGGTCGTGCTGCCCGACGCCCGGATCGAAGGACCACTGCGGCTGATCGGCACGCGGCTGGATACCGCCGGTGGTCACGCCCTGGTCGGGGTGCGGCTGATGATCTCCGGCGTCCTCGACGCCCGGGGGTTGCGTGCCGACGGTGAGGTGAGGCTGTCCGGCGCACGGGTAGACGGCAACATCGACCTGCGAGGCGCGCAGCTGGCCCATCCCGGTGGTGACGCGCTGGAAGCCTCCGGGGTACAGGTCGGCGGCAACCTGCGCTGCGATCGAGGATTCACCTCGCAGGGCCGCGTAGTGCTGGCCGGCGCTTCGGTGGCGGGCGATGCGGTGTTCTCCGGTGCCACCGTGCACGGCAGCACCGATCCGGCCGAGCCCGCGGTGCTGGTGCTGCCGCGTGGTAGCGCCGATCCCAGCGCAGCGCTGGTGGCCGATCGCCTCGCGGTGAACGGCAACCTGGTGTTCGACGCGGGCTTCACCGCCACCGGAAGCGTCCGGGTGACAAACGCTCGGATCGGCGGCTACCTGCGACTCTCCGGCGCGACGCTGGGCCGGCCGGTCGAGCCCGGCAGCACCAACGGCGATCACTCGCGACCCGTGCCGGTGGCGCTGGCAGCCGACGGTATCGAGGTGCACGGTGACCTGGAAGCGCGCCGGGCACGCACCGCAACGGGTGACTTCGGTCCGCTGCAAGCGTATGGGCAGGTGCGATTGGTCGGCGCGCAGGTGCACGGCAGCGCAAGCCTGACCGGTGCGCTGCTGCACGGTCCGGGTCTGGACGTACTCTTTGCCGATCGGCTGCGGGTCGGCGGGTCGCTGTTTCTGCGCGGAATGGTGGCCACCGGCTCCATCCGGCTCCACCACGCCCACATCGGATCGACCCTGGACTGCACCGGCGCCCAGCTCGACGCACCCCGGTGCCGGCCGGACGGCTCGATCAAGCCGTCGCTCGACGCCCGGGCCGCCACGATCGGCAAGGACATCTACGCCAGCCGCGGATTCACCGCCACCGGGGGCGTGCGGCTCAGCCTCGCCGAAGTGTCGAAGTCGGCGTGCTTCGACGGCGCCCGGCTCGGCGGACCCGGTGCGGGTGTCTGGGCGCTGGCCGCCCGGGGGCTGACCTGCCAGGAGCTGAAACTGCGTTTCGCCGAGCCGCCGTGCGGCGACGTCAACCTCGCTGGTGTGGTGGCCGGCTCGGTCTACGACAGCGGGCACCTGTGGGACGCCGACGGGGAGGTCGACGTCGAGGACTTCCGGTACCAGTCACTCACCGCCTCACCCGAGGTGGACGTCACCACCCGGCTGGGCTGGTTGCGCACCGTGCTATCCCGCTACGACCCTGATCCTTACGACCACCTCGCCACGAGCTACCGCGACAGCGGCCACGACGACCGCGCCGATGCGGTGCTGCTGGCCAAGCAGCGGCACCGGCACACCGTCCACGGACGGACCGGACGGGTCTGGGGATGGCTTCAGGAGTGGACCGTCGGCTACGGCTACCGGCCCTGGCGGGCGGCTTGGTGGCTCATGGTGTGCTGGCTTCTCGGATCGCTGTGGTTCACCTACCACCAGCTGCCCCGGCTCGACAGCGGCCAGGACCCCTCGTGGCAGCCGGTGATCTACGCGATGGACCTCCTGATCCCCGTGGTGAACCTGGGGCAGGACGGGCTGTGGCGAACCTCCGGGGCATCGGCCTGGGTGGCAGGCACGCTGACGGCGATCGGCTGGCTGTTGCTGACCACGGCCGCTGCGGGAGTGACCCGGATTCTCACCCGCCGCTGAGCCGCCGCAGTAACCGTTTGGAGATAGGGTAGCCTAACCTCATTCACACGAGGAGGAGGCTCCCGTGAGACACAGGCAGGACCAGCGAGCGTCAGTGCCCGCACCGGCCGAGCGGGCCCGGACGCTCACCACCCGCGACGGCACCGCAGCTGTGCTGGCAGCCGGCGCGCCCGGCCGTACCGAACCGGCGCTGCACTACGTGTACCAAGACGGCGCGACCGTGCTGCTGCTGCCCGAGGATCACCCGCTTTCCGCCCTGGTGGAATTCACTCCCGGCGGTGAGGTATCGGCCATGATCGAGCTCACCGACAACGCGCCGGTGGCGTTGCTCCGACCGGTCCGCGGCCTGCTCTGGATTACCGGCTGGCTGCGCGCACTATCCCCGAAACAAGCCCGGCACGTCGCCGTGGACGTGGCCGCGCACCGTTACGACCACCGGCTGCTCGATGTCGGCTACGGATCCATGCTGCTCTGGCTGCACCCCGTCTTCGCGGTGCTCTCCGACGCCGAGGGCACCGCCTGGCTCACCCCCGCCGACCTCGCCAACGCCGAGCCCGATCCGTTCTGCCATCTCGAGCAGGACTGGCTTCGCCACCTCGACCAAGCCCACTCCGACCTGCTCCACATCCTCGCCCGGCACATCCTCGCGCTGCCGCACGGCGGGCGCAGCCGCGTCCGCCCGCTCAGCGTGGACCGGCTCGGCTTACGCCTGCGGATCGAGGACGGCGAGCAGGCCCACGACGTCCGGCTGACCTTCCAGCGACCAGCCACTAACCCAGCCCAACTCGCCACCGAGCTACACCGGCTGGCCGGATGCCCTCCCGTCACCCTCGGACTCCGCCCGCCAAGTGCCGACCGCGAGCGGCGGACCTGAGCTCACCCGAAACCAAGCGGGTGGCCTACGACCGCCGCGTAAAATCAGAACATCAGCGTCGAAGGCGTCCATCACGATCGGTCGCGGCTGTCCCGCACGGTTCGCACCAGCTCTTCGGCTCGTTACGTGAGCGTACACACTCATGAAGCACACGAAGAGGCGGAAGCAGCAGATGAACCCGAACCGGGACACGGCCTACGACGGGGCCACCTCCGCGAGCTTTGTCGAGGTTGACAACAAGCTCGGATGGGCGCTCGGGTATCCGTTCGCGCTCCGCGCACTGGGTGTCGGCGGTCCTGATGCGCCGCAGACATTGCTCGATTATGGATGTGGACCGGGAAAGGTCGCTGATCGGGTCGCCCGCAGGTACGGCATGGGAGTCGTTGCGGTGGACCCCTCGGCCGAGATGCTGGCGATCGCCTCGCAGCGGTACTCCAATCCCCGGGTCACCTACCACCAGGTGCAGGACAGCCGGCTTGAGTTCCTGGAGAACGACAGTGTCGACGCGGCGATGTCTTGCTTCGTCTTTGTCGTGCTGCCCTCCCGCGAGCAGCTCCGGGCTATCGCCGCTGAGGTGTGGCGCGTGCTTCGCCCGGGCGGACGATTCGTGATTCTTGATCCGCATCCCGAGCATGTCGGAATGCAGTTCTCCACCCTTCGCTCCGGCGAGCCAGAAACAAACTATCAGGATGGGGACCCGCGCCTGGCCCGGCTCCTGCTGACCAACGGCGAATGGCTGGAGCTACCGGACTACTTCTGGTCGGCTCGCACCTACCACGAGGTTCTTGCTGAGGTCGGCTTCACCGACCTGCAGGCCGAGTCTCCCCTGCTCGCCGATGCCCACGGGCTGGCCGACCCTGCCGACCTGGACGCCTGGGACTACGACATCGAACGAACGCACGCGCCGTTCCTGCTCAGCCGCGGTTGCAAACCGGGGATCTGATCTCTGGGCGGAAACGCACCTTGAGCAGGCTGGCCACTGTCGTCACCACCAGCACGCCGACGATCACACCCAGCGACAGTTCGATGCCCACCGTCGGCACCGGCAGCGGCCGGCCACCATGGAGGAAGGGCAGTGAGTTCTCATGCAGCGCTTCGAGTACCAGCTTGACGCCGATGAACCCGAGGATCACGCCCAGCCCGACGGGCAGATACACGAGCTTCTTGAGCAGCCCGCCGATGAGGAAGTACAGCTGCCGTAGGCCCATCAGCGCGAAGGCGTTGGCAGTGAAGACGAGGAAGGCTTCCTGGGTGAGCCCGAAGATCGCGGGGATGGAGTCCAAGGCGAAGATCAGGTCTGCGGAGCCGATAGCAATCATCACCACGACCATCGGAGTCATCCACAGCTTGCCATCGCGCTTGACCGTGAGCTTGGAGCCATGGAAGTCGTCGGTCACCGGGAGCAGCTTGCGGAGCGCACGCAACGCGATGTTCTCCCGGAACTCCACATCCTGTTTCCGATCGCGGATCTGCTGCCAACCCAGGTAGATCAGCAGTGCGCCGAACAGGTAGAACACCCAGCTGAAGGTCGAGATCAGCGCCGCACCTGCCGCGATGAACAGCCCCCGCATGATCAACGCGAGCACGATGCCGACCAGCAGTACCCGGTGCTGGTGGACGGCCGGCACCCCGAAGGCCGCCATGATCAGCACGAAGATGAACAGGTTGTCCACCGATAACGAGTACTCGGTGACGTATCCGGCGAGGTACTCGACCGCGAACTGGCTGCCGGCGAAGTACCACACGCCCAACCCGAACGCTGCCGCGCAGGCGATGTAGAACACCACCCACCGGGTCGCCTCCGCGATGCCCACCGCGTGCGGCTTGCGGTCGACGATGACCAAGTCGAGGGCGAACAGCACGACGAGGCCGCCCACCGTGGCGAACCAGACCCAGGTAGGCACATCCATGAGCGGGGACCTCCGGGGTAGACGGCGTGCGTCGTACACCGGAGGTCTCTTCCACCGGAGGACCGGTCGACGGTACCGGGCACCCGCAACACTGCGGGAAGACCGTGATGACGACACCGCCGCGAAGGAATACTCCCCTCCACGTACCGGGCAAGTCTCCCCCATCGCTTGGACCGGCACCACCCTGGGTGGGCAAAAACACCACCTAAGTGCGACGCACCGTATGCGAGAGTGTGCACATGGTGCTGGAGATCGCCGTGTTCACCATCCGGTCCGGCGAGGAGGACAAGATCGAGCTACTGCTTGACATGCGGCCCGAGCAGGACAAGCCGCCGCTAGACCGCGTCTCCCCTCAGTAGCCGGTCACCTGACCGCACCAGCTGGCCGCTTCGTTGCTGCCCATGCCTGCCCGCGATGGAGTGAGTGACACACGACCAACTCCTCTACGAATGCTGACAAGGGCTTCATGACGGCAGCGAACGAAGGTCTCTTCCACCGGCGAAACGGTCGACGGCACCGGGCACCCGCAGCACTGCGGGAAGACCGTGATGACGACACCGCCGCGAAGGAATACTCCCCTCCACGTATCGGAGAAGTCTCCCCTATCTCCCGGACTGGCACCAACCTAGGTTCGCCGTGGTCACCATCTTTCCGCTGAGACACCCCGGGTGGAACATCTGATCGGGCACCGAAACTGCCGTCGCGCGCTGAGAATCCGCTGAGACGGTGACGCCGGAGCGGCGCGGGCTGACCTACCGTCGGCGGCGTGCCCCGAACGGCCCGGCTGGCCCAGCGACCCGTTGTCCTGGTGCTCATCGCCGCCCTGATCGCGGGTGCCGGCGTGACGCTGGCCGTCACGACGATCCCTGATCCACCATCGACAACCAGCGAGAACGTCACGATCGACGTACCGGCGGGACCGGGTGGCACCGGCCAGGTGCGCCTGGACGCCACGATGAACCGGCCGGCGACCACCCCCGCTCCGGCCGTGCTGGTGGCCCACGGCTTCGGCGGCAGCAAGGACTCAGTCCGCGCCGAGGCCACCGAGCTAGCCCGTCGCGGGTTCGTCGTGCTCGCCTGGACCGCCCGGGGGTTCGGTGCGAGCGGCGGACAGATCGGGCTCAACTCCCCCGACTACGAGGTGGCCGACGCTCGGGCGCTGATGGACTGGCTGGCCGAGCGACCCGACGTGGTGCGCGACGGTCCCGGCGATCCACGTGTCGGCGTGACCGGCGCGTCCTACGGCGGCGCGCTGGCCCTGCTGCTGGCCGGGACCGACCGCCGGGTAGACGCGCTTGTTCCGCTGATCACCTGGAACGACCTCGCCCAGGCGCTGCTCCCGAACGCCGCGAGCCGCCAACACATCCCCGTTGCCACCCCGGCCGCCGGCGCGTTCGCGCCGGACGGGGTGTTCAAGCGGGAGTGGGCGGGGCAGTTCTTCGGCGCCGCGGCCAGCACGGACGCCGAAGAGCTCAGCGTGTGCGGGCGGTTCCGCCCCGAAGTGTGCGCGGCCTACACCCAGGCCGCCATCACGGGTTCGCCCACCCCGGAGATCGTGGCGCTCCTGCAGCGCTCCTCCCCTGCCGCGGTGGCCGGCAGCATCGCCGCGCCGACCCTGCTCATCCAGGGCGAGCGGGACACCCTGTTCGGGCTGGACCAGGCCGACGCCACCGCCCGCCAGCTCGCTTCGGCGGGGGCCCCGCTGAAGGTGGTCTGGTACGCAGGCGGGCATGACGGCGGCGAACCCGGCGAGCAGCTGAAGGAGGACATCGGCGCCTGGTTCGACTACCACCTACGCAGGATCGGCGCGGATCCTGGAACCGGCTTCGAATACCAGGTGCAGGGAATCTTCGGCACCCGACGAGGCGTCACCCAGCGCACCGTCATCGCCCCGGCCTATCCCGGGCTCGACGGCGTCGGTGTGCTGCGCCGGGAGCTGGCGCTGAGCGGCGAGCCGCAGCAGGTGGTTCGGCCGCCCGGCGGCAGCCCGGCCGCGCTGAGTAGCCTGCCGGGAGTCAACACCGCCCTGTCCGAGGCCGCTGGAGGGCTCAGCGGGGTAGCGGTTGACCTGCCCGGCCAGGCCGCGACGTTCGTCACCGATCCACTGGCAGACCCGCTGGAGGTCACCGGAGCGCCGCTGATCCGGTTGCAGGTGGCCGCCGCCGGTGCCAGCGCACCCCCCAGCGAGGCGGTGCTGTTCGTCAAGCTCTACGACCTCGGGCCGGACCAGCGGCGCACGCTGCCGGGAGGCGCGGTGGCCCCGGTGCGGATCGGCCCGCTGCCCGCCGACGGCACACCGGTCGAGGTCACGGTGACGCTGGCCGGGGTGGTGCGACCTGTGCAAGCTGGACACCGGCTCGCGGTCACCGTGTCGACGACCGACCGCGGCTACGCGGTACCCCAGCAGCCCGCCACCTACACGATCTTGCTGGCCGATGATGCCCGCCTGGCGGTGCCGGTGGTGCCCGGTGAACAGCTACCGGTACCGCTTCCGGTCGCCCAGCTCACCGGGCTGGGTGGGCTGGCCGCGCTGGTGGTGACGCTCGGCCTGTTCGCCGAGGTGCGCCGCCGGCACGCTGATGACGCCGATCCCGAGCTGGCCGGGGTGCCGCTGGTGGTGTCGGGGCTGGCCAAGCGCTACCCGGGCGGCATCACCGCCGTCGACGACCTGTCCTTCCGCGTCGAGCACGGGCAGGTGCTGGGTCTGCTCGGGCCCAACGGGGCCGGCAAGACCACGGTGCTGCGGATGCTCATGGGGCTGATCCAGCCGACCTCCGGGGAGTTGCGGGCATTCGGGCATCGGGTGGCGGCTGGTTCCCCGGTGCTGTCGAGGATCGGGTCGTTCGTGGAGGGTCCCGGGTTCCTGCCGCACCTGTCCGGGGCGGCGAACCTCCGGCTGTACTGGGCGGCTACCGGCCGGCCCACCTCCGATGCCGGCATCGAGGAGGCGTTGGAGATCGCTGGGCTGGGCCACGCGGTGCACCGGCGAGTGGTCACCTACAGCCAAGGGATGCGCCAGCGCCTGGCGATCGCGCAGGCCATGCTCGGGAAACCGGATCTGCTGGTGCTCGACGAGCCGACCAACGGCCTGGACCCCCCGCAGATCCACGCAATGCGCGAGGTGCTCCGCGACTATGCCGCCGGCGGCCGGACGGTGCTCGTCTCCAGCCACCTGCTCGCCGAGGTGGAGCAGACCTGCAGCCACGTGGTGGTGATGCACCGGGGCCGGCTGGTCGCCGCCGGCACCGTCGCCGAGATCGTCGCGGGCACCGGCACGGTCAGCTTCACCGTGGACGACCCGGCGCAGGCCGCCGCGGTGCTGCGCGACCTGGCTGGTGTCGACGTGATGGGGGTCGAGCGTCGCGTCGTGCACGCCCAGCTCGATGGGACGCCCCGCGCGGTCGCGGTGTCCGCGCTGGTCGGGGCCGGGATCGGGATCGAAGGGGTGGCCGCGCGCCACCAGTTGGAGGAAGCATTCCTGCAGCTCGTGGGAGAGGAGCCGGTCGAGTGACCTCCGACGTGCCCACCGCCCAGGGGTCGGCCCCCGGTTACCGGGCCGCGGCGACCCTGCCGCTGCGGGTGGAGCTGGTGCGCCAGCTGCGGCGCCGGCGGACCGCGCTCACCCTGGGGTTCCTCGTACTATTGCCGTTCCTGCTCTGGCTCGCCTTCGAGATCGGGCGAGACGAGCAGGACCAGGGCGGCGCCACGCTGGTCGACCTTGCCACCGCCAGCGGGTCCAACTTCGTGGTGTTCACGATGTTCTCCTCGGTGGGCTTCCTGCTGGTCGTGGTAGTGGCGCTGTTCTTCGGCGACACGATCGCCAGCGAGGCGTCCTGGTCGAGCCTGCGCTACCTGCTGGCAGCCCCGGTACCCCGCGGGCGGCTGCTGCGGCAGAAGGCGGTGGTGGCCGCGCTGCTGTCCGCCTTCGCCTTGGTGCTGTTGCCCGCGGTGGCGATGGCGGTCGGCGTGGTCGCCTACGGGGCAGGCGACCTGGTCTCCCCTACCGGCCAGTCGCTGGCCTTCCTGCCCGCCGCGAGCCGGTTGGCGCTGGCCCCCGCCTACCTGGTGCTGCACCTGGCGTGGGTCGCCGGGCTGGCGCTGCTGCTGTCGGTGACCACCGATACGCCGCTCGGGGCGGTCGGTGGCGCGGTGATGGTGTCTATCCTTTCCCAGATCCTGGAGACCATTGACGCGCTCGGCGAGCTGCGGGACTTCCTACCCACCCAGTTCAGTTCCGCATGGGCCGATTTGCTGGCCGTCCCCATCGACTGGAACCAGCTGACCAGCGGAACGTTCTCCGGTCTGGCCTACGCGACGGCCTTCGGGCTCGCGGCCTGGTGGCGGTTCGCCACCAAGGACATCACGAGCTGACGGGACGCCCGGGGGGTCAGTCCGCTGGCGCCTCCAATCCCTCGACGGCGATCATCCGGCCGCGCGACGCGCGCAGGCGCAGCGGGAGGGCCTGCTGGTAATCGTCGGAGTGGTACCAGGTCCGGGCGGCGTCGAGGCTCTCGAACGCGAGGACGACGACACGTCCCGACCACTGGCCTTCGAAGGTCTCCGTCTGCCCGCCCCGGGCAACGTATCGCCCGCCGTGGCGGGCGACGCTGGCCGCCGCCAGCGGCCGGTACTCCTGGTAGCCGACCGGGTCGTCGATTTCGACCTCAACGATGACGTAGGCGTTCATCTCAGCTGGGCTCCTTGGATGGGTCGGAGGTCCGCCGGGGACGTGGAGGCGGGCGGCCGACGGTACTTATAGTCCCGCAGCCCGCAGCGCACTCGCGGTAGCGTCGGTGGAGTGGTAGCGCTGGCTCAACCGCCACGACCCGGTGACGGCAGAGACCGGCGGAGTCCGATCATCATCGGCCACCGCGGCGCCTCCGGCTACCGTCCGGAGCACACGCTGGCCTCCTACGAGCTCGCCGCGCGGCTGGGCGCGGACTTCATTGAGCCCGATCTGGTGGTGACCAGCGACGGCGTGCTGGTCTGCCGGCACGAGCCGGAGATCGGCAGCACGACCGACGTCGCCGACCACCCTGAGTTCGCTTCCCGGAAGACCACCAAGGCGCTGGACGGCGTCGCCGTCGAAGGGTGGTTCGCCGAGGACTTCACCCTCGCAGAGCTCAAGACGCTGCGAGCGGTGGAGCGGCTGCCCCAGATCCGCCAGCACAACACCCTGTACAACGGGCGGTACGAGATCCCGACGTTCCAGGAGGTGCTGGATCTCCGGGCCCGGCTGTCCAACGTGCTGCGTAAGCGGTTGGGTGTCTACCCCGAGACCAAGCACCCCACATTTTTCCAGCAGGCCCGCCGGCCGCTGGAGCCGCTGCTGCTCGGCATCCTGCAACGCAATCGACTCAACCGGCCGGATACCCCGGTGTTCGTGCAGTCCTTCGAGGTGACCAACCTGATGCAGCTGCGCGAGGCCGGCCTGCGGACCAAGTCGGTCCAGCTGCTGTCGGCCACCGGCGAGCCGTTCGACACCACGGCTGCCGGCTCCGGCCCGGCCTACGCCGACCTGTCCACCTTTGACGGCCTGCGCGACATCGCGCGCTACGCCCAGGGGATCGGGCCGGAAAAGCAGCAGGTCATACCACGAAAGGCAGACGGCACGCTCGGCTCACCCACCACGCTGGTGACCGATGCACACCAGGCCGGCCTGGTCGTGCATCCCTACACCTTCCGCGCGGAGAACGTCTTCCTGCCGGTCGACTACCAGGTAGGGGTCTGCACCGTTGCACCCGTGCTCACCGACTACGGGCGGGCGATCGACGAGCAGATCACCTATCTTCGGGCCGGGCTCGATGGCCTGTTCACCGACCAACCCGACGTCGGCGTCGTTGCCCGGGCCGACTTCCGCACCCACCGCGCCAGCCGCTGAATGACTCAGCCGAACTCGTTGGCGCCCAGCGCGGTGGTGAAGGCGGTCCAGGTGAACGGGGGGACGATCAAGGCGCCGCCGGTGGGGTGCTTGGAGTCGCGCACCGCGACGGCGCCGGCGGTGACGGCGACCTCGACGCAATTGGCGACGTCGCTACTGCGGCTGCTCTTGCGCCAGCGGGCGCCGCTGAGGTCCAGTGCAGACATCCCGGGCTCCTCTCAATGGTCGTGCGGCCCAGTGCTGCCCGCCGGCTCAGCCGAGCTCGGCGGCGATCTGGGCGATCAGCTCCGCCGTTGCAGCGGGTGCAAGGGCTGCATTCAGGATATTCCCCAGCGCCAGCCGGTAGGCGGCCAGATCGGCCTCCTCCTCCAGAAACAGCCCGGTGCTCTGGTTCTCCACGAACACCAGTGCCGGTTCCTCGGCGAACTCCAGGATGACGAACGAACCGCGTAAACCGGCGTGCGCGCCGGCTGCCAACGGCACCACCCGCAGCATCACGTGGGGCTGCTCCGCCGCGCCGAGTAGATGCTGCAGTTGTCGGTGCATCACCCCCGGCTCGCCGACCGGGCGGCGCAGGGCCCCCTCGTCCACCACCGCGAAGAACTGCGGGGCGCTGGCCCGGGCCAGCAGCGCCTGGCGGGCCATCCGGGCGGCGACCAGGTTGTCCAGCTCAGCCACGGTGATAGTGGGCGCGATGCCTTGGATGATTGCCCGCGCGTACTCGGCGGTCTGCAGCAGCCCCGGCACGAACAGTGCCTCATAGTTCTGCACCCGGGTGGCCTTGGCTTCGAAGTCGATCAGGCTGCGCCACAGTTGGGGCAGCCCGGGTTGGCGGGTCCACCAGCCGCGTTCCTCCGAGCGGCGGACCAGATCGAGCAGCTCGTCGCGGGTGGAGGCAGGTACCTGGTAGAGGCCCAGCAGCGCCGCGACGTCCTCGATCTGCAGGCCGCTGATGCCGGTCTCGATCCGGCTGATCTTGCTGGGTGACATGCCCAGACGCTTGGCCACCTCCGCGCCGGACAGCCCCGCCTGCTCCCGTAACGTGCGCAGTTCCGCAGCGGCTTGGCGGGACCGGATCGAGATGTGCGGGTTACCGGGCATACTGGGCGCCTCCGCTTCTTGTCCGAGCGCTCACTATGCACCGCCGCTTCCGGTGATCCAATCACTCGATCAGATCATTGCTTGCAGCAAATGCAATGCTCGACGGTTTCGGCATGGACCCCGTGAAGATTGATCCAGTGGAGATCGAGCGCAAGTACATGAGCGAGGCCGTGGTCGAGAAGACCTGGGAGGTCCCCGCGCACGGCGGCAAGGGGCCGGTCACCGTCACCCTGCGGATGCCCGACGTGACGATCACCGACTCGCAGGGCAGGCACATCGTGATCTCACCCGAGCAAGCCGACCTCGTGAGCTCCAAGATGGGCGACATCGCCTACTGGTTCGAGGACATCAAGGAAGCCGCGGGGGACTGAGCATTCGCCAGCTCTGCGAGTAGGCTCGGCGCCCATGAGCGGGTCCGCCGTGGATCAGGTGCTCGCCGCAGCGGGCGTCCAGTTCGCCTATCTGTTCGGTTCGCGCGCGACCGGCCGTCACCGCTCGACCAGCGACGCAGATATCGCGATCATGCCGGGACGACCGCTTGACCTCCTTGCGGAGGCGGGCCTGGCCGACCGGTTGGCGCAGGCGCTGCAGGTGCCCGCAGTCGACCTGGTCGATCTGCGGAGGGCACCGCTGCGGTTGCGCGGACGGGTACTCGAAGAGGGTCGGCTGCTGTACAGCGCCGACGAGCCCGGCCGGGTCGCCTTCGAGGTCCGCGCCCGCAGCGAGTACTTCGACTTCCTCCCGACCCAGCGAGCACACCGTGACCAGTTCCTGCGCCGGGTAGCGGTGCGGGGGCTGGATGGTTGACCTCGACCGGATTCACCAGCGTCTGGAGCTCCTCGCCGGCTATCTGCGCGAGCTGCGACGGCTACGTGACCTACCTGTCGCCGAGTACCTGCGACACGAGGTGTACGCGGGCCGGTACCTCGTCCAAGTCGCAGCGCAGACCTGCATCGATCTGGCGAACCACGTCATCGCCTCCGAGGGCTGGCGGGCCCCGCGTGACTTTGGCGACAGCTTCACCGTCCTACAGGAGTACGGCGTCATCGACGACCCGCTGGCCGGCCGGCTCCGTGGCCTCGCCGGGTTGCGGAACCGTCTGGTACACGTCTACGACGAGATCGACGACCTGCGCGTGCACGAGGCGCTCGCCACCGGACTGCCCGACCTCGACGCGTTCGCCACCGCAGTGGCCCGACTCGCGAGCTGATGACGGTGCAACTTCCACGCCGACCAGCGTCGATCACGAAGCGGGTCAGGTGCTGATGGTGACGTCGAGTTCGGAGATCCTTGATCTGTTGCTTACGCGCTATTCCTCGACTCGCCGCGTCGTCGTGACCGGGCGCCCGCCGTGGGGGTCGCTTCGTAGGAACATCTTCGAGCGGTACGAAGTCGAGGAGATCATCATCAAAGGCCAGCTAGCTTTACCGGATCTACGCAGAGTCGTGGAAGGTGCGCTCGACCAAAAGATGTGGAGAGCGCCGCAGGACGTGAAGCTTAAAAGGTCCGGACTGAGGCAACGATTGCGCGACTGGCAGAGAAGTCAGGCGAGCCTCATGAACGACAAGATACGATTGCGCGGCAACAGAGAAGAAGCTCGATGAGGTTATCGTCGTGGCAGACTTTTTTAGGGTGCTGGAAGAACTCGAGCGACTTGAAGTCAAGTATGCGGAAGGCATTCCGCATCAGCGGCCGACCGGCAAGACTTCAAGCAGTGAGCAGAATGCGTGCGATCGTCCGCTGGCTAGTCGACAGAATACCAGCAAACCTGGCTGTATTCATCGCCGCAATCTTCTTAGCAAATAGTGTAAACTTGTTTACGACGATCTACGGAAGTACGGATCTTCCCCCGCGTTACACTGCGCTCTTGTTCTCTTGCATCGCGTCGCTTCTTGCGGCCGGGCTATGGACGGCGCTGGCCGCGAAGACGGACCTGATCGAGAAGACCGTCGCGTCCGGGTCACAAGAATCGAGTAAGCGAGAGTTGATACGAGAGACCCTCTGGGATGATGTGTGGAAAAGCATGGCAGCCTACCTCGGTGCGGCGGTTGTTTTGTCTTTCTCCGCACTGTTGTCTTTGGTAATCCGAGAGTGACGATCAGGCGTGATCGCTTGGGTCGCCAGTCACTCGCCGCCTGCGCCGAAGACCAGGATCGACGCGGTGAAGCCGTGCAGGTGGTTGCGGCCCGCGACCGGGCCGATCTCACCGGCCGCGAAGAACCCGGCCACACCGGTGGTACCGAGGCCGGCGCGCACCGCCAGCACGTCGTGATCGGCGCTCGGGAACATGGTCCTGCCGCGCCCGTTGCAGGAAAACAGCAGCGCGCCGCCCACCGGACCGTGCTCCGCGCGGAACCGGGAGAACAGCTCCTCGAGGTCGGCGGCGGCGGCGGATGCGTCACGCACTTGGAAGCGAACGGTGCGACCTACGTCCACGACGTCTGCGATGGCGATCGCGCCCCGCTCGCTGTCGGCACCCATGACGTTGCGGATGAGGAAGTCGCCGCGCTCGTGCTCCTCGACGTACTCGTCCATCGCGACACCGATGTGCAATCCGCGCGCGACAGCTTGCCGTTCCTCGGCAGGAAGCTCGGCGACGATCTGCTCGAGCTTGGCCAGCGCAGGCGTCCCGGCCAGCCCGAGCAGCACGTTGCCCTCAGCCTTGGTGACGATCATCGGTGGGCCGAAGGGCCGGCAGCCCTGGCTGACCACCGGGACGGCTGCGACGGGACCACCGAGCACCACCCCCACCGCGCCGGCCGGCACGCTGTGCCCGTCCAGAAACAGCCGCGCGGACCCTTCACCGCGTGGACCGCTGGCCACGCCGCCGATCAGCGGCAGGCCGTTGAGCTCGTCGTTGGAGCGCTGCACGAAGGCCGCGACAGGGAAGGTGAACGGATCGGCGAGGAGCACCGCGATGGCATCGTCTTCGCGCCGGTCCGGCATACCGGTGACGGCAGCACCATCGGGGGTGCGTACCAGCTCCAGGCGGAACGGGGTGCACCTGACCCCGGGAAGGCAGGCGGCGAACACGCTGACCGCGAGCTCGATCTCCACCCCCCGGCCGGCGCCGATCACGCCACCAGCACTGCAGCCCAGTGTCGTGGCGCCCCCGGCCAAATCCATCGCACGGACGGCCGCCGACTCGACCGCGTTCGGATCGTCGGCGCAGACGAACACGCACAGCAGGTCGGGACGCTGCCCGCGCAGCGGCGCCAAAGCCTGTGTGACGGCGGATTCCGCCGCCGCAACCAGGTCGGGACCGACCGCCAGGCCGTCGCCGAAGCGGGACGTGAGCACGTCTGCTGGGGAGGACACGGGACGCCACCTTCCGACGACTACAGGAAGCACCATTGTGCGCCGTGTGTCACCCGCTCGGCAGGATCAAGTGGACGTCGCCGAACTCGTGCCAGCGATACCCAGCACGTAACGCCTCAGCGTAAGAGGCGGCGAGCAGGTCGCGCCCAGCTAGGGCACCCAACATCAGCAGGTGCGACGCCGCCGGCTCGTGCCAGCCGGTGAGCAGCCCGTCCACCGTGGTGACCCCGCGCTCCGGCGTGACGACCAGGTCGGTCCACCCCGAACCGACACCGCCTAGTGCCACGGCTGACTCCAGGGCGCGCACCACGGTGGTGCCCACCGCGATCACCCGGCGACGCTTGCCGCGGGCCGCCTGCACCGCCTTGGCGGTCGAGCCGGGCACGGCGAACCACTCGGCGTACGGCGGCTCACCGGACTCCGCGGAGGACACCCCCGTGTGCAGCACCAAAGCCGCCACACTCACCCCGCGAGCGCGCAGCCGGTGTAGCAGCCGGCTGGTCAGCGGCCGGCCTGCGCTGGGCATCTCCGCACTGCCCGGGGTGTCGGCGTACTCGGTGCGGTAAGCCGACAGTGGCCACGGGGCGCTGGCGTACCGGTAGCGGATCGGAGCGCCGTACTCGTGCAGCCACTCCCCCAGCGCGAAGGGGGTGCGCAGGTGCCCGCACCATAACCGGGAATTGGTCGATCCTGCCGGTGCGGAGCTGTCGAGTTGCAGATACCCGCCGCCGGTCAGCCGGATCCGCGTGCCGGTCCGATCCTGCGGCGACGGCTCGCCGCCGAGTGGGCCCCCTTGCTCCCCAACGGCAGTGCGAACCTCGACCACCCACCGCGACGTGGTGCCGGCCAGCGCCGCCGGATACCCCATCGGCGCCGAGGGATCCAGCGTGGACAGGTGCACCTCGACGCGCTGCCCGCCGGAGGTGACGCCGCGCAGCGCGGCGGGCAACGTGCCGGAGGTGTTCACCACCAGCAGATCCCCGGCTCGCAGCACCGTGGGCAGGTCCGCCACGCTGCGGTGCTCGAGCCCGCCGTCGGTCGCCACCAGCATGCGCACCCGGTCCCGTGGCACTCCACGGGCTTCCGGCGGGGCGGTGGCCAGTAGGTGGTCGGGCAGTACGAACGGTAGTGCGGTCACACCGGCACCCGCTTGAGCTCGGCCACGGTGTAGCGCCCGCTGGGCACCGGCTCGTCGACCACCCGGCGCAGCGTGGGCACCACCTCCTCGGGCCACGGGCGGTCGCTGATGTCCTCACCCGGAAACGCCGCGGCCTGCATCGCGGTGCGCATGTCACCGGGATCCACCGCGAGCACCCGCACGTCGGGCTCCTCGGCGGCAAGCACCCGGGCCAGCTGGTCGAGCGCGGCCTTGCTGGCGCCGTATCCACCCCAGCCCGGGTAGCCCTCGACGGCGGCGTCACTGCTGATCGCCAGCACGGTGCCGCCAGCCGCACGTAAAGCCGGCAGCGCGAGCTGGATCAGCAACAACGGAGCGACGACGTTGGTCTCGAGGACGGCCCGCAGCTCCTCAGCCCGGTAGCCGGCCAGCGGGGCTAGCGGGATCTGCCCGAGCGAGGAAGCGTTGAGCACGAGCAGGTCCAGCCGGTCGCCGACCGCGGCGACCAGCTCCCGGCGGTGCGCATCATCGGTGATGTCGCCGGGTATGGCGGTGGCGTCGGGCCAGCCGACTGCGGCGCCGTGGAGATTGGTGGCGGATCGGGCGTCGATGATGACCCGCCAGCCGTCGGCGACGAGGCTGGCGGCGAGCGCCCGGCCCAGCCCGCGGGAGGCTCCAGTGATCAGTGCGTTCTTCATGCCTCCACGGTGCGCACCGAACCGGCGCGCTCCCTCGGGCTGCGGCACCGACCCAGCCCCGACCTTGGTCCTAGGTCCCGCGCAGCACGAGGCGGCAAGTCAGAGCTGACCTGGGTCGGCCGTTGTTTGCCGACCTGCATCTGTCGGTCCTTGAGGAGGAGCCGGAGCAGCTCGGTCAGCGCGAGATGGTCATGGTCGCTCCTCTTGGGGCTGGTCGAGCAGGTGCTGCTCGAGGGCGTCGAGCTTGAGGTTCCAGCAGCGGGACTGGCGGGTGGCCCAATCGGCGAGGCCCACCAGGGGGCGGGGGTCAAGGCGGTACACGCGCCGCTGCGCGGCTACCGTGCTGGTCACCAGACCAGCCTCGCGCAGCACCTTGAGATGCTTGGACGTCGTGGGCTGGCTGATCCCGAACTGCACGCGTGCCACTTCCGCGAGCTGCCCCGCCGTAGCCTCACCCGCGTCCGCGAGCCGCTCCACGATGCTGCGCCGAACCGGATCGGCCACCGCATGGAAGACGTCCACCCCATTATTGTCGACATTGGATATATAGCTGTCAAGCTAAATTAACGACCAGCCCACCCCGGCGTCCGCGACCGCCCAGTTTAAGTATCAACCGCCGGGCGCCGCGGCTCTTGACTGACAATGGACGCGAAGACGGGTGACCAGACCGGGAGGCCAGTCCATCACCGGCGGCCCTCGACTGGAGCGGGCCGGCCAAGGAGCCCGGATGTCAGGACACCCCTTATGGGGCGGGACATGCGGTACAACCGGTGGGTGTCAGGCGAGGAGCCGAGTGCGTGTGGTCGGGCCGAGCCTCGCCTTGTGATCCGTCTCCTCGGAGAAGTCGCGGTCGGTCTCGGCGGCCACCCGATCCCCGATCTCATGACACCGCGTCTGCAACGCCTGTTGGCCCGACTGGCGCTTGCTCCTGGCGCCGGGCTGCGGCGGGACCGCCTCGCCTACGAGCTGTGGCCCGACTCCTCCGAACGTCAGGCACGCACCAACCTGCGCAAGCTGCTCCACGACCTGCGCTCACCGCTCACGGATCCTGACGACTTCGTCGAGTTCGGCGGCCAGACCATCCGGTGGCACCCCGGTGGCGCAGTCTGGATCGATGTGGTCTCTTTCACCGAAGCCCTCAGTCGCGGCGACCCAACAGCGGCGGTGCGCCACTACGGCGGCGCTCTCCTCCCCGGCTGCTACGACGACTGGGTGCTGGCTGAACGGGAGCGGCTCCGCTGCCTCGCCGTCGACGCGCTCGCCCACCTGGCGATGTCAGCGAGCGACGACCTGCGGGACGGCGACGTCATTGCGCATTCCCGCAACCTGCTCCGCATCGACCCCGTCCACGAACCCGCGTACCGCCTGCTGATGGACGCGTTGGCTCGGCGCGGCGACAGGAGCGAGGCGCTTCGTACCTACCACCGCTGCGTCGAGACACTGGAACAGGAGCTCGGCATCGGTCCCGACGCCACGACCGTCGAAATCTACAACCGGCTGCGTGCGCCCGCCCGGGTCGGCCTCGCGACGGCCGCCACTGAGAGGCGTTTGCCGCTGGTCGGACGGGACCGAGAGTGGCGCACGGCGCATGCCGCCTGGCGCGTCGCGGCCGATGGCGCTGCCCACTTTCTGCTCATCACCGGAGAGGCTGGCGTCGGCAAGACGCGGCTCGTCGAGGAGCTCGCCGCGCGGGCAGCGGCCGAGGGCGGCGCCGTGGCCTGGGCGCGGGCGTACGAAGCCGCCGACGGCCTGCCCTGGGGACCGGTCGCCGACTGGTTGCGATGCGACGCGGTGCACGGGGGGTTCCGCGGTCTCGACGACGTCTGGCTCACCGAGCTCGGGCGACTCGTTCCCGAACTGCGAACCCGGCGCCCGGGTCTGCCGGAGGCGTCGTCGGCTACCGACTCCGTTCGACGCCGGCAACTCCTCGAAGCCGTCCGCCGCGGCCTGCTCGCTTGCCGGCGACCGCTGCTGCTGGTCGTCGACGACCTCCAGTGGTGCGACCCCGACACGCTCGACCTCTGCGCCTTCCTGGTCCAAACCTCACCCACCGGGCCGGTCCTCGTGGCCGGTACCGCTCGTGACGAGGAGATCGGCGACGGCCACCCCCTAGCGTCCCTTGAACGACTCCTGGCCCGCGACGGCACTATCACCCCGATCGCGCTCGGGCGGCTCGACCCGGAGGCCACCGCCGAGGTGGCCGCCCTCGTCGGTCGACGACCACTCGACGCCGACACTGCGGCCAGTCTCTGGAGGGAGACCGAGGGAAACCCGCTGTTCATCGTCGAAGCCATGCGCGCGGGATTTGGCACCGCCGACACGGCGGGACGCCAGGTGCTCCCGCCCACCGTTCAGGCCGTCATCAGAGCCCGTCTGGATCGCCTCTCGCCTGATGCCCGGCGCCTCGTCGACATCGCCGCGACGATCGGACGCGAGTTCACTCCCGGCGTGCTCGCCTGCGCCGCCGGCGCCACGGAGGACGATCTGGCCGACGCTCTCGACGAGCTCTGGCACCGCCACATCCTGCGTGAACGCGGCGCCGCCTATGACTTCACCCACGACAAGCTGCGGGAGGTCGCGCTGGCGGCGATCAGCCCCGCTCGGCGGAGAAAGATCCACCGGTCGGTCGCCGCGGCGCTCGAACAGCACCACGCAGGCAACCTTGGACCGGTGAGCGCCCGCCTCGGCGCCCACTACGAGAACGCCGGCCTCGACGCTCGCGCGGTCGAGGCCTACGAGCGAGCGGCCGAGCACGCCTACCGGGTCTTCGCACTCGATGACGGGATCGCGCTAACCCAGCAAGCCCTCCGCCTACTCGACAGATCGCCGCCCAGCCCGGCACGCGATGAGATCGAGCTGCGGCTGCGCGCGGCCCAGGGCGTGCCCCTCGTCGCCCGCCAGGGCTACAGCGCCGCTGCCGTCCAGCACACCTACGAGCGCGCACTCACCCTTCACCGCCGGCTCGGCTGGCGCCCCAACCCGTCGGTGCTGCGCGGCCTAGCTCTCGTCGCCGTGGCCAGCTGCAGCTTCGACCGGGCCACCGAGATGGGTCATGAGCTGCTTGCCGCAAGTCTTACTGACCGCACCGCCCGCGTAGAGGGCGAATACGTCCTCGGTGTCACCGCCTTCTGGCGGGCCGATTTCTCGGGCGCCGAGGACCATCTCAGGCGGGCGATCGCGGACTACCGGCCAGCGGACTCACCGCTCCACATCGCCCGCTACGTCCAGGACCCCAAGGGTGTCTGCCTTTCGCGTCTCGCACTCACCCAACTGTTCCGCGGGCTGCCGGCGCGGGCAGATGAGACGATGCGTGCGGCGCTGCACTTCGTCGCCGAGCTCGACCATCCGATGACAACCGGTTACGTCCGCGCCTTCGACGCGATACTCGCTGCCCTCGCCCCCGAGGACCACGACCTCCCCACATCGGTCGCAGCACTCGACGCGGTCACCTCGCAGATGGGCATCGGCTACTTCGAGAAGATGGCTCGGATGCTCGGGGGCTGGCGTGACGTGCTGGGCGGTGACCTTGGTGGGATCGACGCGATACGCGAGGTCACCGACTTCTGGCACCAGGAGCAGCAGCTTCACGTGACCCTCGGGCTGAGCTTGCTCGCCCGGGGTTACCTGCGAGCAGGCGACGAAGCCAGGGGCCGGGCCGCCATCGCCGACGCTCTGCGCTGGACAACCCAAACGCGGCAGGTCTACCTGCTCGCCGAACTGCTTCGTATCGACGCCGAGCTCCTGGCGCTCGGTGGCCATCGAGCTGCGGCTGGGGTCACTAGCAGCCGCTCCCTTGAGGTTGCGCACGAGCAGGGCTCGCCGTGGCTGAGTGACCGCGCCCGGGCCACGTTGGCCCGCGTGGCCGGGGAGGTGATCCAGGGAACGCTCGCGGAACGCTCCATCCGCATAGTGGGCACCACCTGAGGTGTCGACCCCTGTGGAGGAATGATGACTACCATCGCGGAATTACGCGAACGCGCGCGGGGCCCGGTGATAGAACCTAGCCAGGACGGCTACGACGAGCACCGCCGCGTCTACAATTTCATGCACGATCGCCATCCCGCGGTCATCGTGCGGGCCATGGCGACAGCTGACGTCGTCGCCGCAGTTAACTATGCGCGGGACAACGGCCTCGACCTGGCCGTGCGGGACGGGGGCCACAGCGTGCCGGGGTTCGGCACCTGCGACGACGGCGTGGTGCTCGACCTGTCCCTGATGAACAACGTCTTCGTGGACCCGAACAAGAAGGCAGCGCGAGCTGGCGGTGGCGCGACCTGGGGCGACTTCAATCACGCCACCCACGCTTACGGGCTGGCCACCACCGGCGGGATCATCTCCACCACCGGCGTCACCGGCTTGACCCTCGGCGGCGGCATCGGGTACCTCGCCCGGGGCTGCGGGCTCTCCTGCGACAACGTCGTCGGGGCCGAGGTGGTCACCGCCGACGGCCGGATCCTCACCGCCAACGAGTACGTGAACGAGGATCTCTTCTGGGCTCTGCGTGGTGGGGGCGGGAACTTCGGGGTCGTCACCGCGCTTGAGCTTGGTCTGCATCAAATCGACACGGTCTACGCCGGGCCGATGTTCTACGAGGTCGATGACGCCGCCGCCGTGATGGCCTGCTACCGCGACTTCATCGACGATGCGCCCGACCAGATGGGCGCGTTCTTCGCTTGGCAGATCGCCCCGCCGCTGCCGTTCATACCCCCGGACCGCCACGGCGACCTGTTCTGCGCCATGGTGGTCTGCTGGAGCGGTCCCATCGAGCAGGCTGAGCAGGCTCTCAAACCGCTCCGAGACGCGGCCGAGGTGAAGGCCGAACACGTCGGGCCGATGCCCTATCCCGCCATCAACGCGGCGTTCGACGGACTGGTGCCCCGTGGTCTGCAGCACTACTGGAAGGCCGACTACGTCCGAGAGCTCACCGACGACGCCATCCAGGCGCACATCGAGCACGGCAAGAAGACACCGGTCCTCAACTCGACCATGCACCTGTACTCCATCAACGGTGCCGCCCACCGGGTTGGCCCCGAGGAAACCGCGTTCGGTCACCGGGACGCCAAGTACGCCGCGGTCATCGCCGGCATGTGGCCCGATCCGGCAGAAAACGAGGTCAACACCCAGTGGGTACGCGACTACTACGCGGCGATCCATCCCTACTCGGGCATCGAAGGGGGATACATCAACTTCATGTCCGGCGATGACGCCGAACGGGCACCCGAGAACTACGGTCGCAACTACGAACGCCTGCGTCGGGTCAAGGGCACCTACGACCCCGACAACCTTTTCCACCTCAACCAGAACATCGAGCCGTCACCCTGACGGCGACCGCGGACCGAAGCATCAGGCTGGGTCGTCAACCCAACAGAGGCAACACATGGACAAGGTCACCACCGGCCCGCAAGGCGCGCTGGGCGAGTTGCACCCGATCACCGAGGCCGGCGCGAGGCTGGTGAAGCTGGCCGAGCGCCACGCCGCCGACTTCACCACCCGCGCCGCCGAGCATGACGTCGCCGGCACCTTCCCTGCGGAGAATTTCGCTGCCCTGCAGGCCAGCGGCGTGCTGGCGGCCGGCGTACCCGTCGAGCTGGGCGGGCTGGGCGTCACGTCGCTGCACGACCTCACCGTGGGGATCAGCCGGCTGGGCCGCGGGGACGGCTCCACCGCGATCGGCGCGTGCATGCAGGCCAGCCCGCCGTGGGGGCTGACTCGCGAGTGGCACTCGGCGCTGGCCTCCGGGCAGGTCGAGGCAGCCAGCGGCCTGGAGGGGCTGCTCCGCGAGTTCGGCTCCGGGCAGATGATCTCCTCGGCGGCCGCCACCGAGGCCGGTACCACGATCCTGCATCCGTTGACCGAGGCCATCGCGGTCGACGGCGGGGTGCTGGTCAGCGGCCATAAGATCTTCACCACCAACGCTCCGGCCGCGGACCTGTTCCTGGTCACGACCCGGACCGCCGACCAGCAACTGCTGATCGCCTTCGTCCGCCGGGACACCGAGGGGCTCGAGGTCCGCGACAGCTGGGACGCGATGGGCATGCGCGCCTCGGCTAGCGGCGAGTTGCTGCTCAACGGTTGCTTCGTGCCGACCGCGATGACCATGCCTGCCGGAGCGTGGGGACGCTGGGATGCCCCGTTCCTCGCGCTGGCCCTCACAGCCACGTTCCCATTGCTCGGTGCGTTCCTCGGCATCGCTGAAGCCGCCAGAGACACCGCGATTGCGATGGTCACCACCCGGCGCAAGGCACCCAGCGGCCGGCTACTCGCCGAGCGCGCCGCCGTGCAACGCCTGATCGCTGAGATCGAAGTCGCACTGGCCGCCGCCCGGGCCACCCTGGCCCGCACCGCGCTGGCCATCGACACCAGCTTCGCCGGCCGGGCCACCGCGGAAATCACCCTCGCCGAGCTACACGGCCTGATGTGCGATTACCAATGCACCAACCTGGTGGTCAAGCAGGCCGCGATCGCCGCAGTAGAGGCCGCGATGACCGCCTCCGGCGGTGCCGGCTACCTGCGATCCAACCCGATCTCGCGCTACTACCGCGACGTGCGGGCCGGACCGTTCATGCAGCCCTACTCACCGCTGGAGGCCTACACCTACATCGGCCGGGTCACCCTC
>JBOHGH010000033.1:0-40066 GCA_050699975.1 Pseudonocardiaceae bacterium
GCAGAACGCGGTCTAGATACCCGTGATGACCGCGTTCTGCATCCAGAACGCGGTCAAGGCACCCTGCTCAGGTGCGGGGGGAGCGGACGCCGAGGAGGACGTCTTCCCAGGACGGGATGGTCTTGCGGTCTTTGCGGGGGCGGTTGGGGGGCGCGGGCTGCGGGGGATCCGCCGGGTTGACCGGGTGGTATGCGGGTCCGTCGTCGGGCACCGCCCGGGCGTTGGGCTGCTGCTCGACCATCCGCTCGTCGGGCCGCGCCACCGGCGGTACCGTGCGCAGCTGCGCGGCTGGTTGCGGATCTATCAAGCTGGTGGCGTGGTCATCGATCGCGGTGACGGTGCCGCCGTGCGCGCCAGGATGGAAGGTCCAGTGCGCCCGGTTCTCCGACCGGCCGGCCCGCCAGCGCAGCTGGACGACCCACTTGCCGTCCTCCCCGCGCCAGGAATCCCAGTTCACCGCGTCGAGGTCATGACCGCGTCGGCGGAAGGTCTCGGCGACGACCTCTTCCACGGTGCGCACGTCGGGCCCGTCGGAGCGCATCGGGTGAGCCTGCTGGGCCAGCATCGCGATGCGAGACCGCTCTAACAGCACCGGATAGGCGAACCGCTCGATCCGCTGGCTGGAGACGCCGGCGGCGGTGGCTACCTGCTCGACGGATGCTCCGGCCCTGATCCGGGCCTGGATCTCACGGGGTCGCATCTGGCTCTCCAGCTCGATCTCGATCTGACCGAGGCGAGGGAGATCACCCCGTGCCGCTGCGTGCAGGCTGTCATCGGCCGGCAGGGTGAATTGTTCCGGCTGCTCACCGGACTGCTGCTCCACCGTCTCCAGGATGACCGTGCGGCCGTCGATCCCCAGACCGACTACCCGCAGCGCGCGCATCCTCCGACCTCCGCATCTCCTACCCGCCACCGTAGGCCGGTGGGCGGCTGGGCCAGGGGAGGCGCGCCGCCGCCGACCATGCCTCACCCCAGCCGCTCGACCACCCAGTCGACGCACGCGGTCAGCGCGGAGACGTCGTCCGGTTCGACGGCTGGGAACATCCCGATCCGCAGCTGGTTGCGGCCGAGCTTACGGTAGGGCTCGGTGTCCACGATGCCGTTGGCTCGCAACACGGCGGCGACGGTGCCGGCGTTGACGCTGTCGGCGAAGTCCACCGTGCCGACGACCAGCGAGCGCTTTCTGGGGTCGGCGACGAACGGCGTCGCGTACGGCGAGGACTCGGCCCAGGAGTACAGCCGCGAGGAGGAGTCGGTGGTGCGCGCGACGCACCAGTCCAGCCCGCCACCGGCCAGCATCCACTCGAGCTGGTCGACCAGCAGCAGCAGCGTGGCGACCGCTGGGGTGTTGTAGGTCTGATCCTTGAGGCTGTTGTCCAGCGCGGTGGTCAGCGAGAGGAAATCCGGCACCCACCGGCCCGACGAGCCGATCTCACCGACCCGCGCCACCGCGGCGGGGCTGAGCAGCGCGATCCACAGCCCGCCGTCGGAGGCGAAGCATTTCTGCGGCGCGAAGTAATAGACGTCGACATCGGCAGCGCGAACCGGCAGGCCACCGGCGCCGCTGGTCGCATCGATCGCCACCAGCGCGCCCTGCGACCCGGCAGGCCGGCTCACCGGCACCATCACCCCGGTCGACGTCTCGTTGTGCGCCCAGCCGATCAGGTCACAGGACGGGTTGGCGACGGGCTTCGGGGCGTCCCCGGGCGGGGCGGCGACCACCACCGGGTCGGCCAGAAACGGGGCGGCGGTGGCGACGGCGGCGAACTTCGCGGAGAACTCGCCGTAGCTCAGGTGCAGTGAGCGCTCCCGGACCAGGCCCAGGGCCGCAGCATCCCAGAATGCGGTGGTACCGCCGTTGCCGAGCACGACCTGGTAGCCCTCGGGCAGCGAGAACAGTTCGCGCATCCCCGCGCGGATTCGCGCGACCAGCGACTTCACCGGGTAGTGCCGGTGCGAGGTACCCATCACCGAGGCACCGGCGGTCGCCAGCGCGGCCAGCTGCTCGGGTCGAACCTTCGACGGCCCGCACCCGAAGCGCCCGTCGCCGGGTAAGAGCTCGGCGGGGATAGTCAGCGTGGCGGTCTGAGTCATACCGAGAATCTCCCTGGTTGTGGCCCGGATGCCGCCAGTTTCGCAGGTTCACTGACTACGCCGGCCACGAGGTTCCGGTGATGCGCTCGTACACCTCGATGTACCGCCGCCGGGTTTCTGCCACGATCACGTCGGGGATGTCCGGCCCGGGTGGTTCGGTGTCCCATCCCGTGCTGACCGACCAGTCGCGGACGAACTGCTTGTCCAGACAGTGCTGCGGTTGCCCTGGCCGCCATGTCGAGGCCGGCCAGAAACGAGATGAGTCCGACGTGACCACTTCGTCTCCGAGGGTCAATCGCCCGCTGGCGTCCCAGCCGAACTCGAACTTCGTGTCCGCGATGATGATGCCGTTTTTCCCAGCGTGTTCTGCGGCTGTTGCGTAGAGCTCGAGGGTCACGCTACGGAGGCGTTCCGCGGTATCCCGTCCGGTTTCGCGTGCCACGTCGTCAAAGGTGATGAACTCGTCGTGCCCGGTGTCGGAGTATTTGGTGGTCGGTGTGAAGATCGGCTCGGGTAACCGGCTTCCCGAGACCAGCCCGGGAGGCAACGGCACCCCCGACACGGTGCCGAACTTCTGGTACTCGCGCAGGCCCAGACCGGCGAGATAGCCGCGAGCGATGCACTCCACCGGGATCATCTGCAGCGGTGTGACGCGGATCGCTCTTTTCTCGAACTCCGGCGGCACATCGGTGGCGGAGATCAGATGGTTGGGCACGACATCGGCGAGTCTGCCGAACCACCACACCGACAGCTGGGTGAGCAGCGCGCCCTTATCAGGAACAGGTGTCGGGAGGACCACGTCGTACAGCGAGATCCGGTCCGAGGCGACGAGCAGGATGTCGCCGTTGATCGAATACAGGTCTCGCACCTTGCCGGCGCACAAATGCTCCACGCCGATCACCGTACCCAGCACCCTGCAGCCGGCCCGCCACCGCGCCCACCCGCTGGCCCGCGCGGTGGCTCCGTAGCGCAGTAGGTTGACCGGCTGTGGACACCCACGGCACGTTCCATGAGCTGGTCGGCGGGCTCGATTACTCGATGTTCGTCGTCACCGTCCGCGCAGGCGACGAGCTGGCTGGTTGCCTGGTCGGATTCGGCACCCAGAGCAGCATCGACCCGCCACGTTTCCTGGTCTGCTTGTCGCGAAAGAACCACACCTACCGGGTGGCGAATGGCTCCGAGGCGTTGGCCGTGCACGTCCTACCGCGGCAGGCCGAGGCGCTGGCTGAACTTTTCGGTGGCCACAGCGGTGACGATGTGGACAAGTTCGCCCGCTGCGCCTGGCAGCCCGGTCCGGGAGGGCTGCCGATCCTGCAGGAGTGCGGGAACTGGTTCGTCGGGCGGGTGCTAGAACGGCTCGACCTCGGTGACCACGTCGGTTTCCTGCTCGAGCCGGTCGCGGCCCACCGGGAAGGCAGCCAGGTGCCTTTCGAGTTCTCCCGGGCCAAGAACATCGCACCGGGGCATCCGGCGTGAGCGCGAATCCGGTGTTGCTGCGGAGGCTGCTGCCCGAGCCCGGGACCGTCACTGCCATCGAGGCATTGGCGGGCCTGGCACTCGCCGATCTGGCCGCTGGCCACCGCCCGTACGTGGTGCTCAACATGGTGACCACCGCCGATGGGGCCGCGACGGTGGCGCAGCGCACCGCGCCGATCAGCAATCCCGCCGATCGGCAGCTCTTTCACGAGCTGCGGGCACACGTCGACGCGGTCCTGGTCGGCGCCGGCACGGTGCGCACCGAGCGGTACGGGCGCCTGGTCCGTGACCCGCAGCGCCGGGCACGCCGGGTCGCCCGCGGGTTGGCGCCCGACCCGCTCGCGGTCGTCGTGAGCGGCCGGCTCACCCTGACCCCCGACCTGCCGCTGCTGGCTGACCCGCACTCCCGCGTGGTCGTGCTCACCGGCAGCGCCGCCGAACTCGACGAGTGCGCCGCACAGGTCAGCTACCTACGCCCGCCACCAGGCGAGGAACTGGACCTGGCCACGATGCTCGCCCGGTTGCGCGCCGAGCACGGCGTGCGCTCGGTGCTCTGCGAGGGCGGACCTACGCTCAACGCTTCGCTGCTCCCCGCTGGTCTGGTCGATGAGTTGTTCCTGGCCATCGCGCCGGCACTGGCCGGTAGCGCCGGTTCGCTGTCCATCGTCGATCGGGCGCCGCTGGCCGAGCCCGTCGCACTCGACCTCAGATGGTTGCTGGAGTCCGAGGGTCAGCTGTTCGCCCGGTACGCGCTGCGGCAGCCACTCGTTTAGAAGTGCCCGATCTCGTCCCAGCCCGCCACATCCCGCGGCCGCCGTGGATTGGGCCCGACATACTGCGCCGCCGGACGGACCAGCCGGCTCGTGCGTTTCTGCTCCATGATGTGCGCGCACCAGCCCGCGGTTCGAGCGCAGGTGAACATCGCCGACATCATGTGCGGCGGGACTTGCGCGAAGTCGAGGATCACCGCGGCCCAGAATTCGACGTTGGTCTCGATCGCCCGGTCCGGACGCCGCTCCCGCAACTCGGCCAGCGCGGCGTGCTCCAGGGCTACCGCCACGTCGTGCCGCGGCGCACCGAGCTCCTTGCAGATCCGGCGCAGTACTCGGGCTCGGGGGTCCTCGGCTCGGTACACCCGGTGGCCGAAGCCCATCAGCCGCTCGCCGCGATCCAGGATCCGGCGCACCACGGCGGCGGCGTCGCCGGTGCGTTCCACATCCTCGATCATCGGCAGTACCCGCGCCGGTGCGCCACCGTGCAATGGACCGGACATCGCGCCGATCGCCCCGGACAGGCATGCGGCGACGTCGGCGCCGGTGGAGGCGATCACCCGAGCGATGAACGTCGAGGCGTTGAGCCCGTGCTCCGCGGCTGCGACCCAGTAGGCATCCACGGCCTTGACGTGTGCCGGGTCGGGGTCTCCGCGCCACCGGGTCATGAAGCGCTCGGTGATGGTGGAGCACTGGTCGATCTGATGCTGCGGGACGGCGGGCTGGTGGATTCCGCGGGCCGACTGCGCCACGTAGGACAGTGCCATCACCGACGCCCTGGCCAGCTCCTCGCGGGTCTGCGTATCGGAGCTGTCCAGTAGCGGGCGGTAACCCCAGACCGGGGCGAGCATCGCCAGCGCTGCTTGCACGTCGACCCGGACGTCACCGGTGTGTACCGGCAGCGGGAACGGTTCGGCTGGTGGCAGGCCGTGCCCGAAGCGTCCATCGGTCAGCAACGCCCAGACGTCGCCGAAGGTCACGTGTCCGGCGAGGTCCTCGATGTCCACGCCGCGATATCGCAACGCTCCGCCGTCCCGGTCTGGTTCGGCGATCTCGGTGTGGAAGGCGACCACGCCCTCCAGCCCCGGCTTGAAGCCCATGGCGGTATCTGCCACCAGCCCCTTCAACGCAGTCACGCCGTCCTCCTCGCGCGATCGGCCCTCGAATTGGGCACGCGCGGGGTCGCTGACCGGCCAGCGGGTTGGGGGGGCGCCACACTGCGGCGCCGCGCGGGCTCGCTCACTGTGCACCCGATCCCCACCCGGCGGCAACGTGTGCGGTGATTTCCCGCCCGATCCAGCACTGAGCGCGGCGGTGGGACCCGCCGAGGACGTAGGTTGGTAGGCAGTCGGATCGTGAAACGGGGAGCGTGCGACGTGACGGCGGCTGGTGGGACGCAACGTGGGCAGCCGACCGCCGACCTGGCTCAGATGCGGGTCGCTTATCCCGCGGTTGACCTGGACGAAGCCGACCTGGCCGGCAGCTGGGACGAGCAGCTCGCGGGGTGGCTTGGTGACGCCGTGGTCGCCGGCCTGCCCGAGCCCAATGCGATGGTGCTGGCCACCGCGGACGCCGACGGCCTGCCCAGCTCCCGGACCGTGCTGGCCAAGGCCCTCGACTCGCGGGGTGTCGTGTTCTACACCAACCTCACCTCCCGCAAGATGCACGACATCAACGCCATCGGGTTCGCTGCGGCCACGTTTCCGTGGATTGCCCTACACCGCCAGGTGCACCTGCGCGGACCGACCGAGCTGATCACGCCGCAGGAGTGCACCGCTTACTGGCAGACCCGCCCGCGGGGCGCACAGCTTGGGGCGTGGGCCTCAGCGCAGTCAGCGGTGGTGCGCGACCGGCGCGCCCTCGACGATGCCCTGGAGGAGGTCGCTGCGCGGTTCGCCGACGCCGAGCAGGTGCCGTTGCCGTCGCACTGGGGTGGGGTGCGGATCCGGCCGGTGAGTGTGGAGTTCTGGCAGGGCAGGCCGAACCGGATGCACGACCGGCTGCGCTACCAGGTCGGTGACGACGGCCGATGGACGGTGGCTCGGCTCGCGCCATGACTCCCACCGTGACTCCCCCCGGGCTCAGCCATGGTGCGTGACTCCACCCGCGGTGACCGCCAGACTACGTTCCATGAGCGAGACGACGGCGCCGGATACGGCCGCGGGCGGTGAGGTTCAGACCAAACTCAAACGGGTGATCGGGCCGAAGCTGCTGTTCTTCTTCGTGATCGGCGACATCCTGGGCACCGGGATCTACGCGCTGACCGGCAGCGTCGCGGGGGAGATCGGCGGCGCTTTGTGGGTACCGTTCGTCGGTGCCTTCCTGGTTGCCTTCCTCACCGCGTTCAGCTACCTGGAGTTGGTCGGCAAGTATCCCCGGGCGGCCGGGGCCGCGCTCTACGCCAACCGGGCGTTCGGGATCCCGTTCCTGACCTTCATCGTCGCCTTCGCGGTGATGAGCTCGGGAATCACCAGCGCCTCCTCGGCGGCGGTGGCGTTCGGCCAGACGTACCTCAAGGCGTTCGTCACGCTGCCCGTCTGGGCGGTCGCGATCACGTTCATCGCGCTGCTCGCGCTGGTCAACTTCCGGGGCGTCGGTGAGTCGCTCAAGGCCAACGTGGTGCTCACCTGCATCGAGCTAGCCGGGCTGCTGATCATCATTGCGATCGGGGTTTATGCGGTCGGCTCGGGCCAGGGTGATCCGTCCCGGCTGACCCAGATCGACACCGCTGACTCCGGTGTGCTGCTGGCGATCACCTCGGCAACCGCGCTGGCCTTCTTCGCGATGGTCGGTTTCGAGGACTCGGTGAACATGGCCGAGGAGTGCAAGCAACCGGCTAAGATCTTCCCGCGCGCGATGCTGCTCGGTATGGGTGTCGCGGGGCTGATCTACGTGCTGGTCGCGATCACCTCGTCGCTGCTGGTACCCGCCGACCGGCTGGCTGAGCTGGAGAGTGCCGCCCTGCTCGAGGTCGTCAAGATCGGCGCGCCCGCCTTCCCGCTGGGTCTTTTCGCCGTCATCGGGCTCTTCGCAGTGATCAACTCGGCGTTGATCAACATGCTGATGGCCAGCAGGCTCGTATACGGCATGGCAGGCGAGCGGATCATCCCTCGCGTGATGGGCACGGTGCACCCGGCCCGGCGCACCCCCTGGGTGTCGATCTTGTTCACCAGCGGGATCGCCGTGATCCTGGTCAGCTTCGTCCCGCTGGCGGGTCTGGCGGGTACGACCTCGCTGCTGCTGCTCGCCGTCTTCACCCTGGTCAACGTGGCCTGTCTGGTGCTGCGCAGCAAGAGCGTCGAGCACGAGCACTTCCGTGCCCCGGCCTGGAGCCCATGGCTCGGGGCGCTGCTGTGCGGGTACCTGGTGACCCCGTTGTCCGGCCGCGACCCTGAGCAGTACCTGCTCGCAGGCGTGTTGCTGGCAGTCGGGGTCCTGCTCTGGCTGGTCAATCGGCTGTTCGTGGGCAGCGTCGAGTTCGACCCGGCCAAGATGTCCCGCGAGTGAGTTACCTTGGAATATGTCGTCGCCGCCGACGGTGCCGCTATTGCCCGACCGGCTATCGCAGCGTTGCGCGCCGTCCGACAGTGAGAGGGACCGCTATGCTTGACGCCACCGCGTCCGAAGTATCGGTTGGACCGTCCGGCAACAGCCGTGACGAGCCCAGTAATGAACGTCCCGGTAATGATCATTCCAGTGTGACCCTGGGCTACCCGGGCGGGCAACACCGGATGTTGATTACCAAGGCCACTCAGGGTGCCTCCGGGATCAGCCTGGGCACCCTGCTGGCCAACACCGGAATGGTCACCCTCGATCCGGGATTCGTGAACACCGCCACGTGCACTTCGGAGATCACCTACATCGACGGGGACGCCGGCGTGCTGCGCTACCGCGGTTACCCGATCGGCCAGCTCGCCGAGCACTCGACCTTCCTGGAGACCAGCTACCTGCTGATCTACGGGGAACTGCCGACCAGCGGTCAGCTGGAGAACTTCACCGAGGCGATCCGCATCCATACCTTGCTGCACGAGGACCTCAGACGTTTCTTCGACGGTTTCCCGCGCGATGCCCATCCGATGCCGGTGCTGTCCAGCGCGGTGTCCGCACTGTCCACCTTCTACCAGGACAGCCTCAACCCGTACGACCACGAGCAGGTGGAGATCTCCACGGTGCGGCTGCTGGCCAAGCTGCCGACCATCGCGGCTTACGCCTACAAGAAGTCGATCGGCCAGCCATTCCTCTACCCGGACAACTCCCTGAACCTGGTGCACAACTTCCTGCGCATGACCTTCGGGCTTCCTACGGAGCCCTTCAAGGTCGACCCAGTAGTGGCGGACGCGCTGGACCTGTTGTTCGTTCTGCACGCCGACCACGAACAGAACTGCTCGACTTCCACTGTGCGGATGGTCGGCTCCTCGCAGGGCAACCTTTTCGCCTCGATCTCGGCGGGGATCAATGCGCTGTTCGGCCCGTTGCACGGCGGGGCGAACCAGTCAGTGCTGGAGATGCTCGAACGCATCCACACCGATGGAGATGACGTGGACACCTTCGTCAGGAAGGTGAAAAACCATTCCGACGGTGTGCGGTTGATGGGTTTCGGGCATCGGGTGTACAAGAACTACGACCCCCGTGCCAAGATCGTCAAGAGGGCCAGGGACGAGATCCTGCATAAGCTGGGGGTCAACGACCCGCTGCTCGACATCGCCCTGACGCTGGAGGAGAGGGCACTCGCCGACGACTACTTCGTCGAGCGCAAGCTCTACCCCAACGTCGACTTCTACACCGGTCTGATCTACCGGGCGATGGGTTTCCCGACCAAGATGTTCACGGTGCTCTTCGCGCTGGGACGGTTACCGGGCTGGATCGCGCACTGGCGCGAGATGATCAGCGATCCGGAAACCAAGATCGGTAGGCCGCGTCAGGTCTATACCGGGCACACCGAGCGGGAGTACACCCCGATCACGCAGCGTTGATCTTTTACCGCTGCGGGATCGCCCGTTGGGCGGTGCGCGACCTCCTTCGCAACGCGTACGGTGCCCGCAGGCCGAACCCCGGGAGCCAGATGTCCATGCGCACCATCCAGTGGGTCGACGGACACGTCGATGTGATTGACCAGACTGCCCTGCCGCAACAGCGGCGGGTGGCGCTGCACACCGTCAGCCAGGTGGTGGACGCGATCCGCCGGTTGGTCGTGCGTGGCGCGCCCGCGCTGGGGGCGCTGGGGGCGCTGGGCGTTGCGCTCGCGGCGGCGCGGTCGGCCGAACACGGCTATGACGCCGATGCCGTGCGGGCCGACGCCGATCGCATTGCCGGGGCCCGCCCCACGGCGGCACATCTGGGCTGGGCGGTGCAGGAGGTGCTGCCCGCGGTGCCGCGGGGCGCCGCCGCAGTGCTGGCCGCCGCCCAGGCGCTGGTGGAGGCCGACGTGCGGGCGTGCGCGACGCTGTCCCGGCTCGGTGCCGCCCTGCTGCGCAGCTACGTCGGCGATCGGCCGATGGTGCTGCACACGCACTGCAACGCGGGTGCGCTGGCTTGCGTGGAGTGGGGCACCGCGCTCGGCGTGGTCCGGACGCTGCACGCCGACGGGTTGGTCCGGATGGTGGTGGTCGGGGAGACTCGCCCGTTGCTGCAGGGGACCCGGATCACCGCGGTAGAACTCGCCCAGCTCGGGGTGCCGCACCAGGTGGTTGTCGACGCTGCGGGTCCGGGGCTCATCGCCGGCGGGCGGGTGGACGCGGTCATCGTCGGTGCCGATCGGATCGCCGCCAACTACGACGTGGTGAACAAGGTGGGTACCTACCCGCTGGCGCTGGCCGCGGCCCGGGCCGGCATCCCGTTCGTGGTGGCGGCGCCGGCCGCCACGCTCGACCCGTACACGCCCAACGGCGCGGCGGTAACCATCGAGCACCGCGACCCCGACGAGGTGCTGCTGGTCGGAGGCTGGCGGATGGCGCCGGCCGAATCCACCGCGCTGAACCCGGCCTTCGATGTGACCCCGGCCGACCTGGTCACCGCGATCGTCACGGAGTCCAGGGTGATCGAGCCGGCGGGCATGGAGCAGGTGGTCCGGGTCCCCGCGATGCGGGCGGTCCCGGCTCGTTGACCCGCCTCAGCCGGTGGGCCGTCGCGCGAGCCATTCGCCGGCGTGCTCGGCCTCGCGGCCGATGGTCGTGGAGTCGCCGTGCCCGGTGCGCACCTCGGTCTCGGCCGGCAGTGCGAGCAGGCGGGTCCGGATCGAGACGATGATCTCGTCGAAATCCGAGTAGGACCGGCCGGTGGCGCCCGGACCGCCCTGGAACAGGGTGTCCCCGCTGAACACGACGTTGAGGTCGGGGGCGTGCAGGCAGCACGAGCCGGGGGAGTGCCCGGGGGTGTGCAGCACCCGCAGCGCGGTACCCGCGACCCGCAGCACGTCGCTGTCGGTGAGTTCGCCCTCCGGTGGTGGGGTGTCCGGGTGCGCGAGCCGCCACAGCACGTGCTCCGCGGGGTGCAACAGCACCGGGGCGGCCAGCTTGCGGGATAGTTCCGGTGCGGCGTTGACGTGATCGTCGTGGGCGTGGGTGCACACGATGCCCAGCACCCGCCGGTCGCCCACCGCGGCGGCGATCGCCTCTGCGTCGTGCGCGGCGTCGACAACGATCACCTCCCGGTCGTCGCCGACCAGCCAGACGTTGTTGTCCACTGCCCACGTCCCGCCGTCAAGGCTGAACGTGCCCGACGTGACCACCCGTTCGATCACCGCGCTCCCTCCGTTCGCACTCACGAGCGGTGTAGCACGACAACGCTGCGCAGCACCTCGCCGCGCTCCATCTTCTCGAAGGCCTGTTCCACCTCGTCCAGGCCGATCGTCTCGGATACGAACTTCTCCAGCGGCAGCCGTCCCTGCAGGTGCAGGTCGACCAGCATCGGGAAGTCCCGCTCGGGCAGGCAATCGCCGTACCACGACGACTTGAGTGCCCCGCCGCGACCGAAGAACTCCAGCAGGGGGATGCGGGGCACCATCAGGTCCGGAGTGGGCACCCCGACGAGCACCACCGTGCCCGCCAGGTCGCGGGCGAAGAACGCCTGCTCCCAGGTCTCCGGCCGGCCGACTGCGTCGATCACGACGTCGGCTCCGAAACCCCCGGTGTGGGCCCGTACCGTTTCGACGACGTCGGACTCGCGGGCGTTGACCGTGTGCGTTGCCCCGAAGCCGGTGGCCCACTGCAGCTTGCCGGGGTCGATGTCGACGCCGATGATCGTCGTTGCGCCCGCCAGCGCAGCACCGGCGATGGCAGCATCACCTACCCCTCCGCACCCGATCACCGCCACCGAGTCGCCGCGGGTGATGCCGCCGGTGTTGATCGCTGCGCCGAGTCCGGCCATCACCCCGCAACCGAGCAGCCCGGCGACCTCTGGCGCGATCGCGGGGTTGACCTTGGTGCACTGGCCACTGTGGACCAGGGTCTTCTCGGCGAACGCTCCAATACCCAGCGCAGGCGACAGCGCGGTGCCGTCGGACAGCCTCATCGACTGGACGGCGTTGTGGGTGTCGAAGCAGTACCAGGGCTTGGCCCGCCGGCAGGCGCGGCAGCGACCGCACACCGCGCGCCAGTTGAGGATGACGAAGTCGCCAGGCGCTACGGTGTCGACGCCGTCGCCTACGGCCTCCACCACGCCGGCGGCTTCATGCCCGAGCAGGAAGGGAAATTCGTCGTTGATCCCGCCCTCGCGATAGTGCAGGTCGGTGTGGCACACCCCGCACGCCTGCACCGCGACCAGCGCCTCACCCGGGCCGGGGTCCGGCACCTGCACAGTCTCTACCGTTACCGGCGCGCCCTTGCCGCGCGCCACCACCCCACGCACTTCGTGGCCCACTGCGACCTCCCCCGTTACTTGACGACACCGTGCTCGATCACGTCGACGGTGGCCAGCCTGCCACGAAGGATGCGTGCATCGCGATATGGCCGGCCTGCTACGGCAGCATCGGGAATGGCACCGGACCCCGTTCCGGAATTCCCACCGGAACGGGGCCCATGCCGAGGCAGCGGAGCTTGCGCTCAGCGGGCCTTGCGGGCGCGCTTCTTGGCGCGCTTCTTGCGCTTGGCCGGCTTCGCGGTGATCGCCAGCAGCAGCCCACCGAGCACGCCCGCGTTCTTGACGAAATGCTGCCGGTGGGCCTTACGGTCGTCGGGGTAGCCTCCGGCCCAGAACGGGTGCTCGGCTACCGTGCTCGGGATCAACTCCACGGCGAGCACCGTCGCAGCAATCCGGGGTGCCCACCCGACCGCCATCATCAGGCCGGCGGCGACCTTCACCGCCGCGCCCGCCTGCACAATCAAACCCGGATCGACCGGCTGTTTCGTAGGTAACATCCCCTGTCCCCTAGCCAGCAGCGGCGCGGCCGCCTCTGCCTTCGGTTTCGGGTTGATCAGGGTTTCCACCCCGCTGGCGACGGACACGGCGGCCAGCAGTGGACGGGCGATGCGACGCAACACGGCGGCTCCTTTCCGAGCTCTTCGCTTTCGCACCGTAGCCCTCCTGCGCCGCGGCGAGCGTGAAGCCACCCATCCGGGTCAGTGCAGCGTTTGCCGATCACTAGGTTGGGGTAGCCGGGTGCCTCCCTATGGCCACCATATGAACCCTCTGCCCGCGCCGGGTAGCCGATGGAAAGGAGAGGCACGTGACTCAGCCCTTGCAGGGCCGCCGGGTGGCATTCCTGGTCGCTCCTGAAGGAACCGAGCAGGTCGAACTCACTGTTACTCACTCACAACCCTGGAGCGCAACGTGGCCGAATCTCGGGACCCCGTCGCGGATCTGCGGCGGATCGCCTTCCTGCTGGAGCGCGCCCACGAGGAGACCTACCGAGTTCGGGCATTCCGTACCGCGGCGGCGGTGCTGGCCGCGCGGGACGACCTGGCGCAGCGCGCTCGGGCGGGCACCCTGACCGCGCTGACCGGGGTCGGCGAGGTCACGGCCCGCTGCGTCACCGAATCCCTTGCCGGGGAGTCGCCGGTTTACCTGCGCCGGCTGGAGGCCCCAGAGAATGTGCCAGCGGGTCTGACATCGGAGGCGGCGGCCCTGCGCTCGGCGCTGCGCGGGGACTGCCACACCCACTCCGACTGGTCCGACGGCGGCTCCCCGATCGAGGAAATGGCCGCTACCGCTCGCGAGCTCGGTCACGAGTACCTCGTACTGACTGATCACTCGCCGCAGCTCACCGTCGCCAACGGACTGTCCGCGCAGCGGCTGCGCCGCCAGCTCGACGTCGTGGCCGCGCTCAACGAGAACCTTGCCCCGTTCCGCATCCTCACCGGAATCGAGGTGGACATCCTCACCGATGGTGCGCTCGATCAGACTGAAGAGTTATTAGCCCGGCTGGACCTGGTGGTCGCCTCGGTGCACTCGAAGCTGCGGATGCCGGCCGCGGAGATGACGAAGCGGATGCTCACCGCAGTGGCGAATCCGCACGTCGACGTGCTCGGGCACTGCACCGGCCGGATGGTGAGCGGCTCGCGTCAGCGCCCCGAGTCGCAGTTCGACGCTGCTGCGGTGTTCGCTGCCTGCGCCGAGCACAGCGTCGCAGTCGAAGTCAACTGCCGCCCCGAGCGGCTGGACCCACCTAAACGGCTGTTACGGCTCGCCGTCGAGGCGGGCTGCCTGGTCGCCATCGACTCCGACGCGCACGCCCCCGGGCAGCTCGACTGGCTGCCCTACGGTTGCGAACGGGCCGCCGCCTGCGGGGTGACCGCCGATCGGGTGGTGAACACCTGGTCGGCCGCGGACTTGCAGCAGTGGGCTGCCGACTAACCGGCGTGTCCGCACGCTCTGCCCGGTGTGTCCGCACGCTGTGCCCGCCGGCCTGCGGGGGAGTCACCCCATCAGGGCTTTGGCCGCGGCGATGAGCAGCGCCTCCCGATCGGCGATCTTGATGCGGGTGCGTCCAGCCGCAACCCCGAGCGCCTGCTCGGCAGCGTCGATGGCTTCCCATCCGGCCCAGGTGACCACCCCGACGCCACGCTGGGTGAGTGTGGCGATGATCGCGTCCGGATCGCGGTGGCGAGCACGGGGCAGGGCGTCAAGGTCGGCGAGGAGTTGTTCAACGGTCTCCTTGGCGTCGCCTTTATTGGTGCCGATCACCCCGGTGGGGCCGCGCTTGATCCAGCCGACCACATACTCGCCGGTTGCTACCGAACCGTTTCGCTGCACCCGGCCGGCCACGTGCGGGATCACCCCGGCCCGTTCGTCGAACGGGACGCCGGGTAGTGGCAGCCCGCGATACCCCACCGAGCGCAACAGCAGCTGAGCCGACAGGGTTACCCGCTCACCGGTGCCGGTGACACCGCCGGAACCGTTAAGGACGTTGCGCTCGCACTCGACCGCCTCCACCCGCCCGTTTCCGTGCACGGCCACTGGGGCGAGCAGGAAGCGCAGGTGGATGCGCCGCGGCCGACCCTGACGCGACCGGGTGGACCACTCCTGCAGCGTCTCGAGGTTGCGCCGCACCGCCTTATTGGTCTCCACGACCTCCTCGCCGGCCTCGTCGAGCAACAGCTCGGCGGGATCGACCACCACGTCTGCATTGGCCAGCTCGCCCAGCTCGCGCAGCTCCTTGGTGGTGAACTTGGCCTGCGCCGGTCCGCGCCTGCCGACGATGTAGATGTCACTGACGGCGCTGGCGTCGAGTACCTTCAGCACGTGCTCGGGCATATCGGTGGGATGCAACTCCTCGGCGGTCTTGGCGAGGATGCGGGCCACGTCCACGGCGACGTTGCCTACCCCGACCACCACCGCGCTGCGTGCATCCAGAGTGAATGCGTCCACCTCGGCATCCGGGTGTCCGCAGTACCAGGCCACGAACTGGGTTGCAGAGAAGCTGCCGGGGAGCTCCTCGCCGGGGATGGACAGCCGGCGATCCACCGACGACCCGGTCGCGTAGACCACCGCGTCGTAATACTCCCGCAGCTCGTCCACGCTCACCCCGACACCCAGTTCGATCCCGCCGAGGAAGCGGACACCCGGTCGCTCCAGGATCTTGCGCAGGGTGATCTCCAACGACTTCATCTTCAGGTGGTCCGGCGCCACGCCGTAACGCAGCAGTCCGTACGGGCAGGGCAGCCGATCCACGACATCCACCGACACCTCGCCGTGCTTGGTCAGCTCATCGGCGGCGTACAGCCCGGAAGGGCCGGACCCGATCACCGCCACCCGAACCGGTCCGGACAAAGCTCACGCACCTCCTGGAAACCACACTGGCAAATCGCAGACCCGACGTTACGCCTCGCTGGCGACAAGTCGGCGCAGCGCTGCGACGCTCAGCCCGTCTCGCAGTTGCGGGTCGCCTCGCAGCACCGAGACTCCACCCGGGCGGGCTAGGTCGTCGAGCACGGCCACCGCGCCGGACAGGTCCTGGTCACGGGTGTACCCGTTGACCACCGCCACGCAGCGCAGTCCCGCGGCAACGGCGGCGTGGACCCCATTGGCGGAGTCCTCCACGGCTATTGCACCGGCGGGGCCGAGGTTCAGGCGAACCAGCGTCTCCAGGTAGACGGCCGGATCAGGCTTGAGGTCGGTAACGTCGGACCCAGTGACCACGATGTCGAATACATCGAGCCCGAAAAGTATGTCGAGCAACGGCAGCACCCAGTCGCCGGTCCCGGTGGTAGCGACCGCGGTGGCCACGCCCTCGGCCCGCAGTGCGCTAATCAACCCCGCCGCGCCCGGCCGAGCCTTCATCGCGCCGGTGCGGACCAGCTCGGCAAAGCGGCGAGTTTTGTCCCGGTGCAGTTCGGTCGCAAGCGCAGCGGCCTCGGCAGGGGGATGTCCTTGAGATTGGAGATAGCCTTCGATGCGTCGGCGACCGCCGGTTGTAGTGAGCAGTTCGCCGTATTCCAGCACGCTCCACCGGTAGTCTAGCCCGGCCGCCTCGAATGCTTCATTGAATGCCACCCGATGGCCGTCGCGCTCGGTGTCGGCCAGCGTCCCGTCCACGTCGAAGATGACGGCCCGCAGCGGGTCTCTCGCCGACGGCGGATCTGCGTCCGGACCAGTAGCTGGCCGAGTGGTCGACATGGAACGCAGGCTAGAACCGCCCAGTGGGAGCCGGCCTCCCTCGGCAGGGTGGAACCGCCGGGGATCCGGCCGAACCGCGCCTAGCCGCCCGCTCCACTCGTCGGTCCCGAGCGGCGGCCTCGGGATCCGTGGAACTCAGCCCGCACCGCCATCGCGTCCCGCGGCCGGCGGGCTGGCCGATCCGGACGTCGGCCGAGACCACTTTCCACCGCTCGTGAAGATCTCTTCTGCAGGTCATGCTGCGTGTGAGAAGTAGTTTGACGGTTGCCCTGCGCGACAAGGGTCTCACCGGCCCCGGTCCGGCGGGAAGGTTCGTGCTGGTCCTGCCAGCCGTCGGTGAGAGCGCCCAGGGCGTCGATGAGATTGCGCACCGAGTCGAAGGTTCCGCGGCGGATGGCCTGGTGAGTGATGATGCCGAGAGAGACCTCGACAAGCTTGAGCCACGGGTCGGGATGATCTGCCGGTTGTCCTTGCGCTGCGCTGCCACGGACCGGCCGATGCAACGCCGCAGCGCGCTGGGACAGGTTGAGGTAGAGACCACCAAGGTCTCGGACCTGAGCCTGCCGCTTGAGGTCGGTGGCGAACGTGAACGTCTCGACGTGCTGCGGATCGATGCCCCACCTACGCCAGATCCGGGCAACGGTGGCGAAGGAGATGCCCAGGTGTTTGCCCAGCAGACGGGACGACCAATGGTCAGCACCCAGGTGCGCTGGCGGACGCCCGCCATCGGCGAGCGTGGTGGCCACCACCTCGAGTTCATCGACCACGACCGGGCGACCAGACCGAGGCAGATCTCCGAGCGCGTTGATTCCCCCGGCGGCATAGCGGTTACGCCAGCTGATCACCGTCGGCCGGCTCGATCCGGTTCGGTGGGCGATCTCGGTGTTCGTCACACCCTCCGCGGACATCAGCACGATCCGTGCTCGATGCGCCACGCTCGCCCGGACCGACGTCGAGCGTGCCAACGCCTCCAGACGGCCGCGATCGCCCTCGCGCAGGGACAACGGAGCTGCGACAGGCATGCCTCATGGTCCCGCAGCTCGGACTGTTAAACAACTATCAACACGGGCGCACGCGGTGACGCTTTTGGCTGGTTCCTCCCCCGTTTGAGGCGCGTAGATCCTCTTGACAGCCCATACTCATCCGTGTGGACTAGTGGTCCGCGTCACAGGTAACGGACGCGTTGCCAGGCAACCCCAAGACAGTAGACACGCCGGCACCGCAGCGAGAGGGGCAACACGATGGCGATCGAGTCCGACGGCCACAGTCGAGGCAACCCCCGGATCTATGAGCTGATCGAGAACGCTCCCAAGGTCGGGAAGAGCCCAACGATCTGGGCCTGGCCGGAGGTAGTGGACTGGCTGCGAGTGGCCGGTCAACCGGTGCCCGGGCCATGGCCACCCCATCAGCAGCCGCGGCCGAACCCCGAGGAAGAGAGCATCCCGGTGGCCGTGGTCGAGCCGGAGCGCCCGGAGCGACGGGAGCCGCAGGCGACGACCCCCCCATCTTCTCCTTCCCCTTCTTCTTCCACGCGTCAGAGCCGTGGGTGGCCGGACGCCCCGGACGACGACGACTCCACTTCACGTCACGGCCGTGGGTTGCTGGACTCCTAAGCCGTTGACCCTTTTGTAGCAGTAGTCGATCGTCCTTCGTGGAGTCCGGTAGGGATATCTACGGGTGGGCCCAATGTTGCGCAACTTTTCCGTGGACCGTTGAGGACTTAGGAGGAACTGGATGTACCCGTCTCGTTTCCACTATGAGGCGCCACGTTCGCTTGACGAAGCGTTCAGCCTTTTGCAGAAATACGGTGACGAGGCGAAGGTGCTCGCAGGCGGGCAGAGCCTCATCCCACTGATCAAGTTACGTTTCGCGGCGCCAGCTGTCATTATTGACCTCAACACCATCCCCGGGCTGGAATATCACGACGAAGACTCGGACGGGTCGTTGCGCATCGGTGCGCTGTGCCGGCACCGAACTCTGGAGCGGTCCCAGCTCCTCAGGAGCAAGTACCCCACCATGTCGATCTGCGCGCCACTCATCTCCGACCCGATGGTCCGTAGCCGCGGCACCCTGGTCGGCTCCCTGTGCCACGCGGATCCGCAGGGTGACTGGGCGTCGGTGATGTTGGCGTTGGGCGGGGAGATCATCGCTCGGAGCGCTCAAGGTGAGCGGACCATCCCGGTATCCCAGCTCGTGGTCGGGGCGTTCCAGAACTCGCTGCAGCCCGACGAGATCGCGGTCGAGGCGCGAGTTCCGGCACCGAGAGGCACCCGCGTGGGTACCTACCTCAAGCTCGAGCGGAGGGTGGGCGACTTCGCGACGGTCGGCTTGGCGGTGGCCCTTGAGATGTCCGGCGGCACGATCAACCGGGCCGGGCTCGCGCTCACTGGTGTCGGGTCGAGCAACATCCAGTGCACGGCGGCCGAGCAGGCGCTCGCTGGTAAGTCACTGAACGCCAGCACGATAGATCAGGCGGCCCGGTTGGCTGCTGAGGCTGCTCAACCCAAGACCGACGTTCGCGGTAGTGCGGAGTACAAGCGGCACGTCGTACACACCTTTGTCACGCGTGCGTTGAGCAACCGGGCAGCCATGGCGGCCTGAGCCTGACATTCAGATCACTGGTCCTAGAGCATTGGCGACGTCAAGGAGGCGGCGTGGAAGAGCGGCGGATAACGGTCACAGTCAACGGGGAACCCCGATCTGTCGACGTCGAGCCTCGCATACTGTTGGTCCACTTCCTTCGCGAAGTGCTGGGGCTGACCGGCACGCACATCGGCTGCGACACAACGAACTGTGGTGTGTGCACAGTACTGTACGACGGACTACCAGCGAAGTCGTGCACGATGTTCGCCGTCATGGCGGACGGGCATGACGTGGAGACCGTCGAAGGCCTCGGCTTGTCCAGTGAGCTCCACCCCATCCAGGAAGGGTTCAGGGAGGAGCACGGACTGCAGTGCGGTTACTGCACGCCCGGGATGATGATGGCATGCAAGGCACTTCTCAACGAGAACCCCAACCCGACGGAGGAAGACATACGCTGGGGACTGGCCGGCAACCTCTGTCGTTGCACCGGTTACCAAAACATTGTGAAGTCGGTGCTGTGGGCTGCAGAGAAGCTGCGGTCCGAGGCAGCACTTAGTCGCTGACGGCTAAGGTCGACGACAAGGGAGATGTGACGTGGCGCAGGCATTAGATGAGATCAAGATCGGTGGCTTGGGTTCAAGCCGCAAGCGGGTGGAGGACGACCGGTTCCTTCGCGGCAAGGGTAACTACACCGATGACTTCAAGTTGCCCGGAATGCTCCATATGGAGATACTCCGGAGTCCACTGGCGCACGCTCGGATCAAGTCGATCGACACGAGCAAGGCGTGGAAGATGCCAGGTGTGCACATGGTGCTCACCGGCGAGATGGCCGCCCAGCACAACCTGGCGTGGATGCCGACGCTGTCCTACGACACCCAGGCGGTGCTCGCCACCGACAAGGTGCGGTTCCAGGGGCAGGAAATCGCGTGCGTAGTCGCAGACGACCCTTACATCGCCAAGGACGGCTGTGACGCGATCGTCGTCGAGTACGAGCCGCTTCCACCGATCGTCAACCCGTACCAGGCCGTCGCGGAAGACGCCCCGATCATCCGGGACGATAAGGAAGGGCAGACGGACAACATCTGCTACCGCTGGGACGTCGGTGACCGGGAAGGTACCGAACGTGCCTTTGCGCAGGCAGACCTGGTCTCGAAGCTCGAGTTGCACTACCCGCGATCGCACCCTTCGCCCATCGAGTGCTGTGGATCGATCGCGGACTACAACTCGGCAACCACGAAGCTGACCGTCTACATGACGACCCAGGCTCCCCACATCATCCGGGCAGCGGTGGCGATCGTCGCGGAACTTCCGGAGCACATGATCCGGATCATTTCCCCTGACATCGGCGGCGGATTCGGCAACAAAGTGCCGGTCTATCCGGGGTATGTCGCGTCGATTCTCTGCTCGATCCTGCTTACGCGGCCGGTCAAGTGGATCGAGGACAAGACCGGCAACCTCATTTCCACCCACTACGCGCGCGATATTTACTACAAGGGCGAGATCGCGCTCCGCAAGGACGGCAAGATCCTCGCCGTGCGGTTCCATTGTGACAGCGACAACGGAGCCTTCTTCTCGGACGCCCAGCCTACAAAGTTCAAAATCGGACTGATCCATTCCGCGTTTGCTGCCTACAACATTCCGTTCGCGTACATGACCGCGCAGGGCCACTATACGAACAAGGCACCCGGCGGCGTCGCATACCGGTGCTCCTTCCGGGTAACCGAGGCGATGTTCTTCCAGGAACGCGCAATCCAGGCCGCGGCCGACGATCTGGGCATGGATCAGGCAGCGTTCCGGCGGCTCAACCTGGTGAAGGACAATCAGTTCCCCTTCCGTACGCCCTACGGTTTCTTGCTGGACTCAGGCCAGTACGAGAAGTGTTTGGACGTCGGATTGGATGCCATCGGCTATGATGATTTCTTGCGCGAGAAGGAGCAGGCTCGCGCGCAGGGCCGGCGGCTGGGGATCGGTATCTCCACCATGAGCGAGCCACTCGGAGCCGGTAACAGCCGCGAGTACGACATTCTCGGCATCAAGATGTTCGACGCCGCGGAGCTGCGGGTGCACCCAAGCGGGAAGGCGATCCTGAAGATCGGATCGAAGACCCAGGGCCAGGGCCACGAGACGACGTTCGCGCAGATCGTCACTCACGAGCTCGGCATCCCTGCCGCCGACATCCTCGTCCAGCACGGCGATACCGACAACACACCGTTCGGCATGGGGACCTATGCGTCCCGCAGCACGCCGGTGGCCGGTGCAGCGACCGCCATGGTGGCCCGCAAGGTCCGCGCCAAGGCGAGGAAGCTGGCTGCGCATCTCCTTGAGGTGTCCGAGGAGGACGTGGAGTGGGAGCTCGGCCGCTTCTACGTGCGGGGCGCGCCGAACAATGGCGTGTCCATCCAGGAGTGCTCGATGGCGGCCTACGGCAACATGCCCGATGGCATGGAGCCAGGGCTGGAGAACAACGCGTACTACGACCCGCCGAACATGACGTGGCCGTTCGCGGCGTACATCGTGACGGTCGAGGTTGATCCTGAGACCGGCGTGTGGGACGTGTTGCGGATGGTCGCGGTCGATGACTGCGGTGTGCGCATCAACCCGATGATCGTCGAGGGTCAGATCATGGGTGGCATGACCGAGGCCTATGCGATGGCCAACATGCAGTTCATCACCTACGATGCCGACGGAAACTGCGTAGGCTCGAACTACATGGACTACCTGCTGCCAACGGCATGGGAAACTCCGGGCTTCGAGCTCCACGAGGTTGTTACGCCATCACCGCATCACCCGATCGGCGCCAAGGGCGTTGGCGAGTGCGCCGCTGTCGGCGGGCCGGCGGCATTCGTGAACGCGGTGATGAATGCTATCGATGACACGGGCGTGCGTAACATCGACATGCCTTTGCTGCCCGACCGGGTGTGGGAGGCCTTGACGTACAAGCGTGACGTGTCGGGGATGCCTCCCGTCAAGTCCGATTCCTAACAGATAGGGTCGATGACCATGGACGGGTGGGACGTCCTCGAGCATGCCCGCGAGCTGTCGAAGCGGGGTGAGGCGTTCGCGCTGGCTACCGTTGTGTGGCGGCGCGGCCCGTCGTCGGGCAAGGAAGGATGCCGGGCTGTCATCACACCCTCCGGGCAGGTGTTCGGCTGGATTGGTGGCGCCTGCGCCGAGCCTGTGGTGGTGCGCGAGGCGCGGCACATCCTCGCAGAGGGTGTGCCGCGCCTCGTCTTCCTCGGTACCCCGGACGAGCTTGAGTCCGGGGCAATGCGGGAGGGCATCAGTTACGTGCCGATGTCCTGCCAGAGCGAGGGGGCCTTGGAGATCTACATCGAACCTGTAGTGCCCAAGCCCCACCTCGTTGTCGTCGGACGGTCACCCATGGTGGAAGCCCTCGTGCAGATGGCACAGGCCATTGGATGGCGGACGGTGCTCGTCGACCCCGACGGCGGATCTGCTGAGAGTCACCCCTCGGCAGAGTGCGTCGTCAGCCAACTGGACTTCAAGTTGGCTGGGGTCGATGAGCGCTCACTTGTTGTCATTGCCACCCAGGGACATCACGACGAAGAGGCGGTAGAGCAGGCCCTCGCTGCGGGTCCGGCCTACGTGGGCCTGGTGGGATCCCGTCCGCGGGCCAAGTCGGTGCTCGAATACGTGGAGAGCCGAGGGCTGTCACGGGAGGCCCTCGACCGGGTGAAGGTGCCGGCTGGCCTTGATCTGGGGAGAGTCTCTCATCGCGAGATTGCGGTAGGGGTTCTGGCTGAGTTGGTGAAACTGAGAGCGGCTGGTGAGCTGGTCAAGGGTGCGCCGGCGGAGATACCCGAGATTGAGGAGGCCATCGACCCCGTGTGCGGCATGACGGTGGAGGTCGGGTCCGCACGCCACAAGACGGATCACGACGGAGCCTCGTACTACTTCTGCTGTGCAGGGTGTCTAAAGGCGTTCGAGAAGGACCCCGTCTCGTTCGCCGGGTCGGAGACAAAGCCGTGAATGCAAGTTGCGGAACCGAGCGTGTGGTAAGGAGAGCGAGTAGTCGATGCTGATCGAGAACGAGTTCGAGGTTGCTGCGCCGCTCGAGCAGGTGTGGAAGCACATGCAAGATGTGCCGCGGATAGCTCCTTGCCTGCCGGGCGCCGAGCTCACGGATGTCAACGGCGACGTGTACAAGGGTCGTGTAACGACCAAGATGGGCCCGGTGTCACTCAAATTCTCCGGCACGGCACAGATCGTGTTACGTGACGAGGCCGCCAAGCGGATCGTGATGAACTGCTCCGGTTCCGAAGAGAAGGGGAAGGGCCAGGCCACCATGTCGGTGACCTCGACGATGGTGCCGTCCGGCAGCGGGACGCGCGTCAAGGTGGCCCAAGACCTCCAGCTTTCCGGCGCAGCTGCCCAGTTCGGCAGAGGCATGGTTCAGGACGTCACGAGTGTCATCATGCGTAGCTTCGCCAAGTGCATTGCGGATGACATCGGACGATCTGCGCGGGGTGAGGGCCCTACACAGCGCACCGCGGCTCCAGTAAAGGGTTTCAGCATTGGCATGCAGGCTATGATGACGGCACTTAAGCGGTTCTTCGGCGGGCTGTTCGGCCGGAAGAGCTCGTGATGAGAATCCTTGAGCGGAAGAGAGGCCGGACATGATCTTGTGGTGGATCGGTAACCTGATCCTGATCTTCGTGGTGTTGCCCATCGTTGTGGTGCTGATGAAGCGTATCGTCACGCCAGTGGATCGAATCCGGGTGACGTGCGATGACATTCTGTACAATGGTGTCATCTTGACCGCGGAGCTCGACAACGTTCCGGAGCTGTTGGCAGAAACGGACAGCACGGTTAAGGAAGTTTCCATCGGTGCCACCCGCTACGTGAAGCGCGTTGGTCATCTGCTGGGCGCACTGGGCGTCTAGCGAGCGAGTGACCTGAGGAACGATCGAGGAGGAGGAAGTCATGCCTGCAGCCGCGTGGGTCACTCTACTGGCCATTTTGCTGGTCGTGGCAGTTCTTGGCCTTTCGTTGTTGAAAGTAATTTCTCAGCTGAGGCACATCTCGTGGACGCTCGGTACGATCATCGTGGGCGTAGGGGCGATCGCTTATCAGACGAGGACAGTGCCGGAGGTTATTCCCTCGGTGAACGCCAACCTCGCACCCGTGAGGTCAATGGCGGAGCAGGTGTAGTTGGCGCGATGGCGCCCCTCCTTCGGGTGCCGTCGGCCGAGATGGAAGGAGTTTTTTCAGATGTATGAGTTCAATTGTGGTCACCAGGAGTGCAGCTCGCAAGTCAGGTCCTCCAACAAGGATGATCTGATGCGGCAGGTTGCCGAACATGTCAAGGAGTACCACAACCTCCAAACGGCGTCACAGACGGTCTTGGGTTACCTTGAGACAACTTGTGTGACGACGATACCGGACCGCTAGGTCTTGTGACCCCGTAACAACACTGCTACCGAAAGGAGGGCTGCGGGATGTTGTTGTTTGCGCAACAGGCACCCGGGCCCGCTGAGGCGAACCTGTTCGGCTGGTATCTGGGCTTCGCGATCGCTGTCGTGGTGATCTCGGCTGTGGTGGCGCTGGTAGCCCCGATCCTGGTCCTCGCTGCGCGGATCGCCCGTCAGGCACCACAGATCAATGCAGCCCTGCAGCAGTCATACCGGAATACGCTCCCGTTGGCGGATCTGCGACAGACGATTGACCACGCTGAGGTCATCATCGGCGGTCTGGAACGCGGACGAGCTCGGCTTGGAGGTTAGTGATGCCTGGATATGCTCCTGAGGAGATCACCTTCTGGTGGGTCGCGATAGGCATGGCCGTCGTCGTGGTTGCCGTGGTGATCGCATTGCTGACGTTCCTCGTGATTTCGGTCCGGTCCATCGATCGAGACGTGGTGGGAGTCCGGGATACTCTCCGGGCTATTCCTGGGAATACCGCTAATGCGGCGCTCATTCCTATCACGGCTGACAGGGTCGATGCGGTACTGGCAGAGGGTCTGCAGCATCACTTGTTCCTGACCAGGGTTCTGACTGGTTCCGGGACGCCGACCGGTGGAAAGGGTTAGAGATGCTTATCACCCTGACGGTAGTCGTCATCGGCTTGTTGATAGCTGTGCTGGCGATCTTCCTCTTCGTGATCGGCGTGCTGCTCAACCGCATCGCCGACAATCTCGATGACTGCTGCAACAGCGTGAAGACGATCGTCCAACAGTGCGAGGTGATTGTTCCTGAGGTTGAGCACATCAACCGAACGGGTGGAGTGGTGGCAGGAGCGCTGCCGCTGTTGTACGGGGGTGCTGAGCGTATTGCCGCGAAGTTGGCTCCGCCAGCGCCTGCTCCAGTTAACGGTCACACCAATGTCCCGGCGTCGGGTCGTCGGCGTTCCCGTCTGATGGACACGGTGGGTTTCCGAGACGCTCGTCACTGACTGATACTGTGCGCGCCCTCCGTCGGTAGCAACGGAGAACCCAGTGGGCAGCGACCATTAAATTGGACGCTGCCCACTGTCTGTTATCTGTCTTCTGTCGGTCTTCGCGCTAGCTACTGCGGCGGGGCTTCGCTGGGGCCACGCCGGGCGTCTGGGCCACGTTGGGCGAGCGGGCCGGTCAATTCGGACTTGTACGCCCCGATCCACTCGTCCTTCCACACCTTGTCGTACTTCTGCTCGTTGCAGTGCGGGTTGTAGATAGCGGTGAGCTCCTGGACGATCTCTTCGCGGTGGGATTGCGCCCACCCGGATACCTCATAAGTACAGATGTGGAGCTTCCATCGAGAGCCGGCCCGCGCTATCCAGCAGTTGGACCGTGGATGCTTGAACGGAAAGCCGGCTTCGGCCATGTTGTCGGCATGGCCGACGTAGATGACCGCATAGCGGTCGGGCTTTTTCTCAGGATCCGGCTTGTACATGATGGCGAAAACCGCCGGCTTTTGCGGTGGTGTCCAGCCGCCAAGGATCCGCGGGCCCTCGAACGAGTAGCCGGCCAAGGATCCGAGGCGGATCATGTCCCGACCTGTGTGTTCATCAAGCGTCCTCGTGTCGTGAGGCGTCTTCGCCTCTATGTGGAGAACTGCCGCCGGTGGCGGTCGCTTCAAACCTTCAGGCAGTCATGTCGTCTGCCTCGTCCTCGTCCTCGCTGACCGCCTGGACGCGCACGATCGGGTAGACAGGCAGCCCCGCCTTCTGCACGGCATCAGCGAAATGTTCCTTACCCCTCTCGATCGCGTCCTCGCGGCTGTCAGCGAACACGACGACCTGCGCACCGTAGCGGTTTGTACCGATGCCGGTCGCGATGCCATTGATGGGTGCGACGGCGTCGGCCAACTCGACGACCTCCTCACGCTTGATGATGCGGTCTCCCTCGGCTTCGATCCCGACGCTCCATCTGATCAACATAAATTCGGCCTCCCTAGCCGAGTTTTGGAAGCAGTGTGGCGAGTTCTTCAAGGCTGCTCAGGTCGTGGCCGGACAGGAGCACGTCGACGTACGGCTCCGCAGCCATCATACCGACAGTCTGAGGTTGATAGTCGGGGTTGTTGCCCTTGTGCGGGTTCATCCACACGATGTTGTGGCACAGCCGTGAGAGCCGCTCCATCGAATCGGAAAGGAGTTCCGGATCTCCCCGGTCGAGGCCATCGGAGCAGATCACGACGACCCCGCCACGGCACATGCCTCTGCGGGCCCACAGGCGGACGAACTTGTCGAGCGAATCGCCGATGCGCGTGCCGCCTTCCCAGTCGACCACCAGCTTCGCGGCGCGCTCCAGTGCCTCGTCCGGTTTGCGGGTCTGAAGCGTCTTCGTCACGCAGCTCAACCGAGTGCCGAAGCAGAACACCTCCACCTTCTGGGCGGCGCGCTGGGAAGCACCGCGCTTGGCCGAGTAGGCGAACTGCAGCAAGGCTCGGGAGTAGTCCGACATTGACCCGGACACGTCGAGGATGAGGATCAGCGGACGCAGACGCATCCGGCGCCGCCGCCAGTACAGCTCGACCATCTCGCCATTCGTGCGCAGTGACTCGCGAATCGTCCGGCGCATGTCCGGCCGCCGCCCGTCGCGGGCGGTCCTCGTTCGACGGGTGCGACGTTTGGGCGGGGTCAGTTTGACACGGGCCATAATGCGTCGTATCGCATCGAGCTCGTCCTTGGTGCACTCGCCGAAGGCCCGGTGCTTGAGGGTCTCGACGTTCGACGCCATCAATCCGAGGAGGGTTTCTTCCTCTTGTTCCTTGCCGGCAGGCTCGGTGGCGGGGATCTCGAACGGTACCTCTTCTACCGCGGCGGACTGCGCTTTGACCTTCAACATTTTTTGCACGGGGCTGTCGGAGGCGAGGAAAAATGCCTTGAATACCTCGTCGTAGACGACTAGATCCTCGCGGCGCGTGATGAGGGTGGTCCGTCCGGCCCAATACAGGTCGACGAGATCTGTGGGATCCAGCGGGGCCATTGCCTTGCAGTAGGTGAGGATGTCACCCGAGCCGACGGCTAAACCCTTCGAGCGCAGTGCGCGGCCGAAGTCTACGAGCACCGACGTGAACCCACTGTTGTTTCCCGACATCGGTATCAGACGGATTCGTGAGGGGTCTCAGGCATTGGACGTCACGTCCCTGAGGTTGTCCCGTACCAGGGCAAGGTCATCGCGATCCTTCACGATCGACCCGAGGGTGTCTTCGGCGACGCTAGCGTTCAGGCCGGTCTCGCCGAGGAACGCAAGGGTGCGGGACCAGTCGATGGTCTCCGCGACGCCCGGCGGTTTTGCAAGATCCATCTCGCGGAGGCGGTTGACCGCTGCCACCACCTTGCGGGCGAGCCCCTCGGACACCTCGGGTGCCTGAACGGTGACGATCTCTACCTCACGGTCTGGTTCGGGGTACCCGATCCAGTGATACATGCAGCGCCGCTTCAGGGCGTCGTGCAGGTCGCGGGTCCGGTTGGAGGTCAACACCACCAGCGGGGGGCGTTCGGCCTTGATGGTTCCGATCTCGGGGATGCTGATCTGGAAGTCGGACAACACCTCGAGCAGGAACGCCTCGAACTCGTCATCAGCGCGGTCGACCTCATCGATCAGCAAGACGGCCTGGTCGCCGGCCTGGATGGCCTGCATCAGGGGACGCTCGAGGAGGAATCTGGGACCGAACAACTTCTCGATCGCCTCCTCTTCGCCGACGTCGCGATCGGACAAGGCCCGGATGTAGAGGAGCTGACGTGCGTAGTCCCACTCGTAGAGGGCCTGATTGGTGTCGATGCCCTCGTAGCACTGTAGCCGGATCAGCGTACGGCCATACACCGAGGACAGCACCTTGGCGATCTCGGTCTTGCCGACTCCCACCTCCCCTTCGAGGAGAATGGGTCGCTGCAGGGACATCGCCACGAACACCGCCGTCGCCAATCCCCGGTCCGCCAGGTAATCGCCCCGGCGCAACGTTTCGGTAAGTTCCTTGACGGTATTCGGATAGTCCATCGAGCGGTCTCCTTGGCAACGCTGGGCCGCTGAGCGGCGAGGTCCAACAGGTTGAAGAGTCGCCGCGTCCACGCTGCTGACGTCGGCGGGCGCTGGCGGGGCCTACCCCTTCGGGGATCCGGCCGTCGCGACGGATCCCCTCGGGACGTCAGTTGAGCGTTTCGTACCCTCGGGAATTGAGTTGCATGGCGTTCACATAGGACGTCGTCTTGGCCACGCCAGTAGTCGCAGGTGCCGCGTCCTGGTCGACCCGGTATGAGGTGATACGATCTGAATCGTTAGGAGCGGGTGCCCCAGCAGGTTGCGCGTCAGACTGCTTCGGTATCTTGCGTCCGAACATGTGCCGTGTCCTCCCTTTGTATCCACCGCCACTCGGACGAGCGGCGGTTGCCCTACTCCTTCTGCTCAGATGAGCCGAAGACGAGATCCCGCACGCTGCCACTCTCGGAGCTCAGCTTGCCCTCGCGCTCAAGCTTCGTCTTCCACGCTGAGCGGAGATTACTACCCACCGAAGGGTCCGCCTTGGTCGGTTGTTCGATGTCGTCGTCGGCCAGTCCCTGGAAACCGACGGCATCCATGCTCTTGCACGACTTCGTGTTGCCACAGGCCTCATCAAGGTCAGCGCTCGTCTGACCTTGCGCTTTCCAGACCCCCCGCAGCGCGGAGAGTGCCTGCTGGCTCTCGTCGGTTAGGCCGTCGGTTGGCTTTGCGTTCTCCTGCTCTTGGCTCATGTCCGCGCACCCTCTCCGATGCAGACTCGTCAGGGGACAGATATCGAAACCGTACCTCGCCCGGGCGACTCAAGCGAACGCCCGGCGCACGTCGGCGGCGATCCAGTAGGACTACGACCGCGCTGCCTCCTCGAACCGACGGTTTACTTCGTCCCAGTTCACCACGTTCCAGAAGGCCTCCACGTAGTCGGCACGTGAGGCCAGGTACTGCAGGTAGTAAGCGTGCTCCCACAGATCGAGCCCGAGGATCGGGGTCTCCTCGGCGGTCAGTGGCGAGTCCTCGTTGGGGAGGCTGTAGACCACCAACCGGTTGCGTGCCCGCACCAGCCATGCCCAGCCGCTGCCGACGTGTGCGGTAGCAACCCCGGTGAACCATTTCTTGAACGCCGTGAACGAACCGAACTCCTCCACGATGGCCTCGGCGAGACGACCGGAGGGCTCCCCACCGCCATCCCCGCTCAAGATCGTCCAGAAGAGGGAGTGGTTCGCGTGTCCGCCGCCGTAGTTGCGCACTGCGTTGCGGGACTCTTCGGGGATCTTGCCAATGTTCCACAGCAAGTCATCGATGGGCTGCCCGCCAGCGGCGCGCAGTTCGTCGGTCAAGCCCAGCGCTGCGTTCAGGCGATCGACGTAGCGGCGGTGATGCTGGGTGTGGTGGATCTCCATGGTTCGCGAGTCGAAGTGAGGTTCGAGCGCGTCGTAACCGTACGGCAGGTCGGGAAGGCTGTAGGCGCTCATAGGCCCCTTCCTGAACTCGGGACTCCCGGTCGTCCGGAGTCGCCCCATCGTACACGGAAAATCACTGCGGCCAGCCGCCGCGCAGGCCCTACGAAGGCCCGACACGGTCGGTCATACCCGGCGTGAGCGCCCAGCAAACCTCGTTCAGCGACTCGCCGGCTGAACGTACGTATGCCAGCCCGGATTGGTTCGGCCGGCTGCGCGACCGTCCGCGGTCGCACAGCCGGCGGGGACGTTTGGAGGAGGCCAAGGAGGACCCGCTCCGCGAGCTGTTGATCGTCGTCCGGTGGCCTGACCGAGCCGGACGCTCAGATCGCCGGCACGTTGGCCGTGTCCCGCCGTATCGGGGCCGCGGGCGGTCGACGAGTACTGTGCACAGGGTCTAGGGACAACGTGCGGGAACACCTAGACTCGGATGCGAGCGCTGTCATCTGGCGTGGTCCGGGTAGTGGGAGGGATGGGTTCACGTGAGCGAGACTTACACCGCGGTATACGAACGGGACGGCGAAGCTTGGGTGGTGGAGATCGCCGAAGAGCCGCGGGTGCACAGTCAGGGTACTAGCCTGGCCGAGGCGCGAGGGAGCATACGGGAGGCTCTTGCCCGGTGGCTCAAGACTGATTCCGAGGAGCTTCGCATCGTTGACGACTTCCGCTTACCGGCCCAGATCCGGACCGCCCAGGCGGCGGTGAAGGCAACTCGGACTGAGAATGAACGTAACCAGATGATGGCCAGCATGACCGATTCGAAGTCAGCACTGAGCTGGGCCGAAGAGCTTGGTATTGCCATGCGGGACCCGGTCACGGTCCAGGCGCTGATGGATCTGGGGGACAGAGAGGTTTCGATCGATACGTTTTGCCACACGATTACGATGGCGGAAGAGCTTTCGAGGTTGACGGCGACCGCTGATCGTGTTTCTCCGGACGGCATGGTCGAAAAGGACTAGACGGGCGGCCTCATAGGCACAGGGGGTGCTGGCTCCCGGTCGAGGGGAGCCGGCTACCAGGTGACGGGGAGGTGGCTGACGGCGCCCGCTACGGCTTCGCGCACGGGTTGGATCTCGTCGAGGCTGACGGCGAGGCGGAGGGTGGGGAAGCGTTCGAACAAGCGGACGAACAGGTACTGCAGCTTCAGCCGGGCCAGGGGGGCTCCGAGGCAGAAGTGTGCTCCGTGACTCAGCGAGAGGTGCGGGTTGCGCTCGCGGGTGATGTCGAAGCGTTTCGGGTCGGTGAAGACGCCCTCGTCCTCGTTGGCGTCTTGTACGGCGAACATCACCGTGTCGCCCGCGCGGATGGTGACGCCGTCGACCTCGACATCGGCGGAGGCGTACCGGGTCAGGCCGCCGCGTCGAGCGGCTCGCTGCCGCTCGATCGGGCTGGCGAAGCGGAAGATCTCTTCGAGGGCTGAGGCGGACAGCGCCGGGTCGCGCTGTAGCGCCTCCCGCTGCTCGGGGTGGGTCAGCAGCAGCAGCATGCCCCGATCGATGATGGCGACGACGGGTGCGTGCCCGGCGAACAGGATCCCGGCAGCGAGATGGGCGATCCCGTCGTCGGTCAGCTTCGGGTCGAGTCTGGCGGCCTGCAGCAGATCCGAGATGACGTCGTCGCTGAGGACCGAGCGCTTACGCTCGATCAGGGTGCCCAGGTACCGCCACAGCGACTGCAGACCTCCTCGGGCGACGGCGGGCTTGCTTACCTGCTTCGCCTCGTTCTGCCACCGGCAGAGGTCCTCGCGGTCCTCGGCGGGCACCCCGAGCAACTCGCACACCACCAGTGCCGGCAGCGGGAAGGAGACGACGGTGTGGAAGTCGGCCGGGGGCCCGCTGCGGCCGAGCTTGTCGAGCAACCCGTCGACGATCGCCTCGACGCGGGGCCGGAGGCTTTCCATGCGACGGGTCGACAACGATGGCGTCAGCAGTTTGCGCATCCGGTGAAGGTCAGCCTGCTCCCCTTCCGGATCGGGGATCGGGCCCCCGAACCAGCCCGGCTGGGTGAGGCGGGCAGGGTGGCCCGGATTGGGGTGCGAGCGACCCAGGCGTGGGTCGGCCAGCAGGTCCCTGACCCGCTCGTGGCCTGACACGAGCCAGACAGGCCGGCCCTGGGCGTCGCTCACCCGCTGGATCATGTTGGTCGATGTCATCGTGTCCCTCGTGCCGCGCGGTCGACCAGGATGTGCCGAGCTTAGGTTCGAACGCAGGATAACTGGATCTTCGCGGCGAAGCAGGGAGCGTAAGGAACGGGGCGACACGCCGGGCTGGGGATCCCCACGTTGTGGGCGTCTAGCAGCCCCGGCCAGTCAGCTACGTGAGGGTCAACAGGTCGCATCCCGTACTTGGCCTGGCGGGCTGAACTCCAGCCGCAGCGAGTCGCTTCGGGGAATCAATATGGCTGCGCCTTGCGCGCGTGTCCAACCGGCGGGGAGAAGGAGGTACTGGCTTCCGGCCTGCAGCACAAACTTGAGCCCGTCGTAGCGGAACTGGTAGGCCGCGTCAGGGTACTGGCAGGTCACCTCTCGGACGCCTGGAGCCTGCAGGCTGAGCCTTTTTTCGCTGTACGCCACTACATCTGAACGGCTAGCCAGCGAGGTCTCGAATTGGTGAGCACGATCGATTCCAGCGTTGATCGCGTAGCTCCCGACAGCCCAGAACAGTCCGACGCTCACCAGGATGAAGGCAGCGCCCCACTCGGCCACCACCACTCCAGGCGCGCGCCGCGGTAGCTGTTCTGGTCGTCGCTCCGCGACGAGCAGCCGCAACACTCGGACGGAGTAGAACAGCAGCAGGACGCCGATCGAGAGGCTGAGCCCGCGGCCTTCCAGGACTTTCGGGAACACGGTGCCCCAGACGAAGTCGACCATTGCCAAACTCACCAGGATCAACCCGCCAATGGCCGAGATCGGCAGCAACATTCGCAACACCGTCCGGCGGGTTCCAGCAGTCAGCGCTCCGAGTAGCAGCTGGTGGACCCAGAGCGCCAACAGGGTAATCCCTGCGACGACGATGAGGGTAGGGAGCAAGCCGTCCACACTGTTGTTCAGATAGTCCTGGACCGTGAGGTCCAGAACGGTGACATGCGCGCCGAGGTACCACAAAAATCCGGCGAACTGCAGTCGTCCGAAGTAGTACATCAGCGCCGTCAGCAGTGTTGTCGGTGCGACAACCGACCCGATAATCTTCAAGACCTGGGGGAGGGCGGCGGCGTCGAACCCATCTGGCTCGGCGGCGGCGCCGGGTTCGGGCTGTTCGGGGACCCGAGTCGGGGACGCGCCGTCGACACTAGATGCTCGGGCCGGTATCGGTGGTTCAGGCGGGCTCACCACGGGCGATTCTGCCCCGGAGGGCGGTTCCGCGGAACCGCCCTCGCGCGCCGCTGCGACGCCGGTCATCCGCCCCTCTCGTTTGTCTTCTGATCTGTGGTGTCGGTGTCGGTCTGGCCTTGTTCGTTATCTGTGGTGTCGGTGTCGGTCTGGCCTTGTTCGTTATCCGTGGTGTCGGTGTCGGTCTGGCCTTGTTCGTTATCTGTGGTGTCGGTGTCGGTCTGGCCTTGTTCGTTATCCGTGGTGTCGGTATCCGTCTGTTCCGATTCGGACGTTTCGCAGCTGACCTCCAGCCTGATGCGGGTGTTGGTCGGCACTTTCTTGCCTATGCGAGGGTTGACATCTTTGACCGTGCACTTGTCATCAGAGCCCTTATTATCGATGTAATCGACGTGGAAGTTCAGGCACCCCGGCCGGTGACCCGCGTCTCTGCACTCTTGGTTCATGAGGTTTCTCCAGTCTGCTATCGATACCTCGTCCCCTTCGTCTGGTCCTGGTATCGCGACCAGTTCGGTGCCGGGCGGTGCGCCCCCCGGCCGCCTCGGTGGGGGTGGGGCCGCAGGTGCGGGTACCCGAGCGGGTGGGTCGGCGGGTGCGGCCCTGGGTGCCGGTGCGCCCTCCGGAGCGGGTGCGCCCTCCGGAGCCGGCACTGCCTCAGCCGCTGGCGCTGGCGCGACCGCCGGTGGTGCGGATGCCACCTCCGGCTCTAGCGGAACTCCGCAAGAAATCATCAGTGCGCTCAGCAGCGCTGAGCAGATCAGCGATGCGCGCCGTCCCCGTACAGACATCTCGACCCCCGTGTGACATGCGGTGGTCCCCGTACAGAGTAGATGCCGCTGATGCCGTTTTGATACGTTCTGTTGCCGGAATTTTCGTAGATAGACCACCGGTGAGAGCCCGCCTCGACGGTCGTCGGCTTTCGGGGCACCAGCGTCGCGGGTGCCAGGCAGCGTTGCCACCGTGTTCGGGCGGGTGTGCAGCGATTCAGACCCGTCAGCGCCCGGGCAGGCTCCAGACCTGGGAGAACACCGAAGGACAGTTTCCGCACATCACGATTCGGACACGGTCCATTCCGGGGCAGTCCCGTTTCGCTGAAGATGTCCCATGGACATCAGCCGAAGCTGGTCGGCACTGATGGTGGTCGGCTGGCTACTGGGAGTAGGCCTGACCGCAGCTATGGGATGGATCCACCTGCAGCTGTGGGTGGACGGCTTCCGCGAGGTGCCGGTGATCGGCACGCTGTTCCTGCTCAATGCGATCGGCTCCGCTGTGCTGGCGGTGGCGTTGCTGGTCGTGCCGGACCGCCTGCGCAGCGCCACCGCCGCGGTCACTGCTGTCTTCACCGCGGGAACCCTGGTGGGGTTGATTCTCAGCCTGACCATCGGCCTGTTCGGCGTGCAGGAGTCCCTGCAGACCCCGCTGGTCCCCGCCACGTTGATCGTCGAGTCAGCCGGGGTGCTCGTGCTCGTCCTCATCGCGATACTCGCTCCGCGGTCCAGCCGTCGACCGCGCCGGTCAGCCTGACCCGCCCCGACTCGGGCCCGCAGGCGGCTTAGCGGTATCCACCACCTGAGAAGCCGAAACCTTGCAGGAGCCTCTGGAAGCCATCCCAAGTTGCGTTGAGGATTCGGCTGGTCGACTCCGCGAATTCCGGCATCTGGTTTGTCACGAACGGCCCGACCAGGGGTATAACAATGAGGATCAGAAGCACAACTACGACGACAGTCAGCACCTTCACAACCGCGTCTACCATCGAATTTCCTCCCTGTGCAGGCGGTTCGATCGGATAATGTGTCGTCCTTGGGCCAGGACGGCTGGTGAACTGCGCTTGAGCCGTCGCTCAGTCAACTCGGCTCTCGTCTCAGGGTCGATAGCACCGGCACACACAGCCGTCATCTCAGCATCTCCTGCCGAGATGACGGTATGGAGCGGCACACCCAGAGCGGGGTCGGCCCGTGCGCTCGTGCTCGTGGGCCAGACGCGCGTCGCCGAGCGCTGCTGGGGGATCGCCGTGCGTGATCACACACCTAGGGTACGGCGTGCGTCTAGATCTCCCTTCACGGCGGCCGCGTCAATCCCCCAGACGGGATCGGGCGAGTCGGAGGGACCGGGCGCGAGCCGGTCGTTCGCCTATTCGCCGATACCACGACCAGGGTAAAGGCACCGCAAGCAGGCTGGCGAGCGCAGCACCTACGGCCCGACGACGGCCTCGTCGTCCACGGAGGCCTCCGATTGGCTGGCCAGGTGTGTGCTGATCAACTTGAGGAGCAGGTCGGTGTCAACAGGCTTGGTGACGTAGTCGTTCGCTCCGGAGGCCAGGCTCTTGGCTCGGTCCTCCTTCATCGCTTTCGCGGTCACCGCGATGATGGGCAAGTCAGCGTAGCGGCTCAGGTTGCGGATCGCCGCGATCGTCGCGTTGCCGTCGAGCTCGGGCATCATCACGTCCATCAAGACCAGGGCGGTGTCGTCGTGGCGCTCCAGCGCGCGGACTCCGGCCACTCCGTTGTCGGCGAAGGCGACCTGCAGACCGTGGGCCTCGAGCAGGCTGGTCAGCGCGAAGACGTTGCGCAGATCGTCGTCGACAATCAGGATCTTCTCCCCGTGGAAGCGCAGGGGAGTCTGGTCAGGCCCTAAGTGCAGTTGCGGCAGGGACCGGGCCGCCGCCACCAGCTCGGGTGGTGCGAGCTTGTCACCCGCGGTGTCCTGCGCGGGGCCGTAGGGAACCGCCGGCTGGGACAGCTCGGTGATTTCGGGCAGGTAGACCTTGGGCAGGTAGAGGGTGAAAACGCTGCCCTTGCCCGGTTCACTGCGTACCGTCAGCTCGCCACCGAGCAGCTGGGTCAGCTGCCGGCTGATCGACAACCCGAGGCCGGTGCCGCCGTAACGCCGGCTGGTCGTACCGTCCGCCTGCTGGAACGCTTCGAAGATCACGGACAGCTTGTCGGCGGCGATCCCGATTCCGGTGTCCTCCACCTCGAAGGCCACCCGAGCCGGCGCGGCGCGTAGTGTCTCGCCAGCCACCTCGTCAGCAGCCGCTGGCCGGATCCGCAGCTGCACACCGCCCTCGTCGGTGAACTTCAGGGCGTTGGACATCAGGTTTCGCAACACCTGCTGCAGGCGCTGCTCGTCGGTCTGCACGGTCGCCGGCAGGGCCGGATCGAGCTCCACGACGAAGTGCAGCGCCTTCTCTGCGGCCAGCGGCTCGCACAGCGTCTTGACGTAGGTCACCACGGCGGTCATCGCCACCTCGGACAGCGACGGCTCCATCCGCCCGGCTTCGACCTTGGCGAGGTCGAGGATGTCGTTGATCAACTGCAGCAGGTCGCTGCCGGCCGAGTAGATGGTCCTGGCGAATTCCACCTGCTTGGTGGAGAGGTTGCCGTCCAGATTGTCGGTCAGCAGCTTGGCCAGCACCAGCGCACTATTAAGCGGGGTGCGCAGCTCGTGGGACATGTTCGCCATGAAGTCCGACTTGTAGCGAGAGGCGGCGGCCAGCTCGGCGGCCCGTTCCTCGAGTTCCTGGCGAGCGAGCTCGATCTCGGCGTTCTTGATCTCGATGTCGCGATTCTGGGCTGCCAGCAGGGCGGCTTTCTCGGCCAGCTCGGAGTTGGAGCTCTGCAGCTCGCGCTGCTGGGCCTGCAGCCGCTGCGAACCCGCGGTCAGCTCCTTTGTCAGCCGTTGCGACTCGCCCAGCAGCGCCTCGGTGCGGGAGTTGGCCAGGATGGTGTGGACGTTGACGCCGATCGTCTCGCGAAGCTGTTCGAGCAGGTCCCGGTGCACCGTGGTGAACTCGTTGACCGAGGCCAGCTCGATCACCCCCAACGCCTGGTCCTCGAACAGCAACGGCAGCACGAGCAGGTTGGCCGGGGTAGCTGAGCCGAGGCCGGAACTGATTGTCGCGTAGTCCGGTGGCGCCTCGGTGACCAGGATCGTCCGCTTGTCCAGCGCCGCCTGCCCGACCAGTGACTCGCCGAGGGCGAAGCGGCGGACCGCCACGTCGCGCGGGATGCCGTAACCCGCCGTGAACTCCACTATCGGCGGTCCGTCGTCCTCAGCGCGGACCAGGAAGAACGCCCCTTGCTGGGCGGACACCAGGGGGGCCAGTTCGCTCATCACCACCGAAGCGACGGTGACCAGATCGCGGTGGCCCTGCATGAGATCGGAGAGCCGCGCGAGGTTGGTCTTGAGCCAGTCCTGTTCCTGGTTGGCCCGGATGGTCTCCTTCAGAGTGGCGATCATCCGGTTGATGTTGTCCTTGAGCTCGGCGACCTCGCCGGACGCGTCGACGGTGATCTGGCGGGTCAGGTCGCCGGCGGTCACCGCAGTGGCCACCGCGGCGATCGCGCGCACCTGGGTGGTGAGGTTGCCTGCCAGTACGTTGACATTCTCGGTCAGCTGCTGCCAGGTGCCGGACACACCGATCACCTCGGCCTGGCCACCGAGCTGGCCCTCGGTGCCGACCTCGCGGGCCACCCGGGTCACCTCACGGGCGAATGCGGACAGCCGGTCCACCATGGTGTTGATCGTGGTTTTGAGTTCCAGGATCTCACCGCGGGCTTCCACGTCGATCTTCTTGGACAGGTCGCCGCTCGCCACCGCGGTGGTCACCTCGGCGATGTTGCGTACCTGGTTGGTCAGGTTCTCCGCCATGCCGTTGACGTTGTCGGTGAGGCCTTTCCAGGTGCCCGCGACATTGGGTACCCGGGCCTGGCCGCCGAGCGTTCCCTCGGTGCCGACCTCACGGGCCACCCGGGTCACCTCGTCGGCGAACGCCCCCAAGGTGTCGACCATCCGGTTGATCGTCTCGGCCAGCGCGGCGACCTCGCCGCGGGCCTCCACGGTGATCTTCTTGGAGAGGTCGCCGCCGGCCACCGCAGTAGCCACCGTGGCGATGTTGCGTACCTGGTTGGTCAGGTTCTCGGCCATGCCGTTGACGTTGTCGGTGAGCGCTTTCCAGGTGCCGGCCACGCCGCGGACCTGGGCCTGGCCGCCGAGCTTGCCCTCACTGCCCACCTCGTGCGCCACCCGGGTGACCTCATCGGCGAAAGCGGAGAGCTGGTCGACCATGGTGTTAAGAGTGTTTTTGAGCTCCAGGATCTCGCCGCGGGCGTCCACAGTGATCTTGCGGCTGAGGTCGCCCCGAGCCACTGCGGTGGCCACTTGGGCGATGCTGCGCACCTGGCCGGTGAGATTGCCGGCCATCACGTTGACCGAATCGGTCAGGTCTCGCCACGTCCCGGCCACCCCGGGCACTTCCGCCTGACCGCCCAACATGCCCTCGCTGCCGACCTCGCGGGCCACCCGGGTCACCTCGGCAGCAAACGCCGAGAGCTGGTCGACCATGGTGTTGAGGGTGTTCTTGAGCTCCAGGAGCTCACCGGACACCTCGACGGTGATCTTGCGGCTGAGGTCGCCCCGGGCTACCGCGGTGGCCACCTCGGCGATGTCGCGGACCTGGGCGGTGAGATTGCCGGCCATCACGTTGACCGAATCGGTCAGGTTTCGCCAGGTCCCGGCCACCCCGGGGACCTGCGCCTGACCACCCAACCGGCCTTCGGTGCCGACCTCGCGGGCCACCCTGGTCACCTCGGCGGCGAACAGCGACAACTGGTCGAGCAGCCTGTTGACGCTGTGGCCCAACCGGGCGAAATCGCCCCGCAGCAACTGGTCAGACACTCGTGACGAGAGGTCACCCTCGGATACCGCGGTCAGTACCCGAGCCAGCTCGGTGGTCGGCCGGGTCAGATCCTCGATCAGGCCGTTGGTCGCCGCCGAGGCGATCGACCATCCACCACTGCCATCGTTGGCGAGTCGCTCCTCGGTCCGACCCTCTTGACCGACTGCCTCGCGTACTCGGACCAGCTCGCCGACCAACGATTGGTTGCGCTCGGCGATCTGGTTGATCACTGTCGCGATCCGCCCGGTGAGGCTGGTGTCGTTAACCACCAGCCGGCGTCGGAAGTTGCCGTCGCGAAGCTCCTCCAAGGCCAGCAGGAGCCGTTCCAGGGCGGCGGAATCGACCGGATCCACCCGCTCCGGAAACGATCCCGGGGCCGACACGGGCTGCGCGCTCACGATGAGCCTCCCAGAAACATCACGGTGCCTTAAAGCTCGCAGGGTGCCACGATCGGCCGTCGGATTCGACCCGGAGCACACCTACCTTGGGGATACCCTCGTTCGCGACGCGTTCGGAATCGGGTGAGGAGATGCAGTGGCATCTGACGTGAACCCCGTTGCCGATCTGCTGGTGCCTGGGTTGCCGAGGCTGCTCGATGGCATGGACCAGGCAGTAATCGTGCAAGACGCGTCTGGCCGGATCCAGCTGCTCAACGTTGCGGCCCGGGGGTTGTTCCCTGACCTGAGTGTCGGCGATGAGTTCCATCCCAGCGGCGAGTCCTTCGTCGCCGAGCCCGGCGGGCGTCGGGTGTCCGGACGGTTGCGACGGCTCACCGATGGCTGGCAAGCCTGGGTGGTCAGGGAGCTCACCGACCGCCACGACTTCATGCTTGCCGCCGGCCGCGAGCTGGCCGCGGGGGTGGGCCACGACAAGGCAGCAGCAGCCCTGGTCCGGATGGCCGTCCCGGTGCTGGGCGAGCGCGCCGCGGTGCTGCTGCCGGCGCCGCGGGCTCGGGTGTCGTGGTGGCGATACAGCCGTGGCGAGACCCGACCGGCCAGCGGCATCGCCCGGGCGCCCGCCCCTCGCACGGCCCCAGTCCTGGCCGGCGCCCTGCGTGGGGCAACGGGGGACACGGCCACGGTGCCGGCCGGCGAGCTGGCCGCGTTGGCTCCGGCGCTCGGACCCGACGTCACCGAGCGGCAGCCGGTCGTGGCGACGCCGCTGCGGGGGCCGCAACGGACCGAGGGGTTACTG
>JBOHGH010000034.1:0-39817 GCA_050699975.1 Pseudonocardiaceae bacterium
CCCACTACGCACCGCAGCACGCAACTACCAGCGCGCTCTCGACCAGCTCACCCAGGAGGCCGGATTCGCCGCATAACACCAAACTTGACTCGATCAAGCCGACTTCGTCGGCCCTAGCAACCTAGCGCTGCCGCTCACCGTTGGAGTGCTCTGCGAGCTGGCGGGCCTGCCACCCGGGGATCTCGAGCGGTTCGGCCCGTGGGTGCGTGACGTGCACCAGACGGAGGGTGGTGCCGATGCTGGCCGCAGGATGGTCGAGGCCATCCAGGCGATGGACGCCTACCTTGCCGGGGTCATCGGTGCGAGAAGGCTCCGGGCCGGCCGGTCGCGCGGTACGCCGGCCGATGTGCTGACGGAGCTGGCGTGCCCTTCGGCAGCCACCGGCCGGCTCGGCGACGACGAGTTGATCGCTCTCGGGCGGGATCTGCTCGTCGGGGGCTACGAGAGCACCAAGAACCTCATCGCCGGCGGGATGCTGGCGCTACTGACCCATCCGGGTCCGATGGCAGAGCTACTCGCCGATCCGACGCTCGTACCACTCGCCGTCGAGGAGCTCCTCAGGTACGCGCCGCCCTTTCCCAGAATGGAGCAGCGATACGCGACCGCCAACATCGAAGTCGGGGGTGCGCTGATCTCGCGCGGCGAGCCGGTGATCGCGGACCTGTTCGCGGCCAACCGGGACCCAGCGCGGTTCCCGGATCCCGACCGGTTGACCATCGCGGATTCCGCTCGCGGTCAGCTGTCGTTCGGACCGGGCACTCACCATTGCCTCGGTGCCGCCGTCGCCCGGCTGGAGGCAGAGGTCGCCGTCCAGACCCTGCTCACGGGGCTGCCGCAGCTACGACTTGGGTGCCGACCGGAAGACGTGGAAAGGCTGCCAGGCTTTTCTCCCGGCCCGAGGTCGCTACCCGTAACGTTTATCCCCATTCCGGTTCAGCACCGCGCTTGACGCGAGCACCTTGGCGGCGATCACAGTGCAGCCTGACCTTGCCACGTTCTCCGGACTCGCGATCTACCTGATTGTCTTCACCATCATCTTCGTGGAAACCGGGCTGCTGGTCGGTCTCCTGCTTCCCGGAGACTCGATACTGTTCGCCGCAGGGCTGCTCGCGGCGAACGGCCACTTCGGCGTCTCGATCCTCGTGCTGACGGTCACCGTCCTGGCCGCCGCGGTGCTCGGTGACTCGGTGGGCTATGGCCTCGGCCGCCGGTTCGGCCGCCGATACCTGGTGCGTGGTCTACCACGCCGAGGAGCTCGGTTCGTGGCAGCGGCCGAACGGCTCTATGCCCGGCACGGCTGGTTCGCGATCGTCGCGGCGCGCTGGTACCCGGGGATCCGCGCGGTCGTCCCGGTCCTTGCCGGCATCGGTCGAATGCCCCGCGGGTGGTTCCTCAGCGCGAACGTGCTCGGCGGTCTGCTCTGGGCGGTCGGCCTCGTGGTGTTGGGGTACCTGTCGTACTCGATCCCCGGCGTTCGCCACCTCGCACTCGTCGCCATGGGCCTCACCATCGTGGCCACCCTCGCTTACCCGCTCATCTACTGGCTCCGGGGAAGACGAGGCAGATGCGCCGATCCACAATCCTCGCGCTCGGTGTGACGGCTTTCGTTGGCGTGTCAGGATTGCGGGTAAACCGGCGAGGCGCGCGACGAAGGACGGGATGTGAACCGGGGACCGGGCGAACTTGAGCGGGCAGTCATGAATGTGCTCTGGGCGCAGCCAGAGCCGCTCACCGCGCGGTCGGTGCTGCGTGAGCTCGGCGATGCCGAGCTGGCTTACACGACCGTCAAGACCGTGCTGGACCGGCTGCACCGCAAGCGACTGGTGCACCGCGAGCCGGCCCAGCGAGCGTGGCGCTACTACGCAGCCGGCGGCCGGGACGACCACGTGTCCGAGCTCATGCTGCACGCGCTGGACCAGACCGGCGACCGGGACGGCGCTCTCATCCGGTTCGCCCGCGCGGTCAGCGACACCGATGCCGAGGTGCTGCGTCAGGCTCTCGCGGACGCCCGCCAGCCAACCGGCGAATCTCCGCCAAGCCCGCGTGACCGACCGGGCCGGGCCGGCTCGTGATCTACGTCTGGCACCACGTCGTGACGCTGGCGCTGGCGGCGATGGCGCTGACGGTGCTGGCCCACAGCCGGTGGACGCATCGGGCGCCGCGGGGCGCGATCGTGCTGTGGCAGATCACCACGCTCACCGCGACGGTGGCCGCGATCGGCCTTGTGCTGGGGCTAGGCCTTGTGCCCTACCAGCGCGGTATCGGACCAGCGCTGCACCTGTTCGTCACCGATCTGGTGCGCAGCGGCTCCCCCCGCGGGCTGTCGCTCGGTCACGTCGCGGCGGTAGTCGCCGGACTGGCGCTGGCTGGGTGGTTGCTGCTCGGTCAGCTGCGCAGTTCGTGGGCATGCGCCCGGCAACGGTCGCGCCATCGTCAGTTGCTGCGGCTGGTCGCCGAGCCGGACGCCCGCTGGTCCGCGCTGGTGCTGGACCACCCGGTCCCGGCCGCCTACTACCTGCCCGGACGGCAGGCCAGCGTGGTCATCAGCTCGGGAGCACTCGGCGCGCTCACCGACGAGCAGCGAAGGGCAGTCCTCTCCCACGAAGCCGCGCACGCCCGGGAACGCCACCATCTGGTGCTGTCCCCATTCCACGCGCTGCGAACGGCGTTCCCGCACAGCCGTATGGCGCGGCGCGCCGCTGCCAACGTGGCGCTGCTGCTGGAGATGCGTGCCGACGACCACGCCGCCCACTGTCATGGGGTGGACTCCCTGGTGGGTGCGCTGCGGCGGTTCGAAGCCCTCGGCGGCGCTGGCACGCCTGCGGGCGCGCTGGCCGTGGCAGACGCCGGTATCGCGACCCGCATCGCCCGTCTGACCGCCCCTGCGCCGCCCCCGCCCCGCGCTGCCCGCGCGCTGGCCATCGCTATCGCCACCGTCGCGTTGGCCACGCCACTCAGCCTGTTCGCGCTACCGCTGTGACTTGCGGCGTAGCATGGGCGCTCGTGCCCATCCGCTCAGATACCGTCGGCAGCAGCGAGGTCCGGTCGGAGGACTTGGAGCAGTACCGGCGGGAACTCACCGGCTACTGCTACCGGATGCTCGGCTCGTTCTTCGAAGCCGAAGACGCCGTGCAGGAGACGATGGTGCGGGCCTGGCGCGGCATCGACGGCTTCGAGGGCCGCTCGGCCCTGCGGTCGTGGCTCTACCGCATCGCCACCAACGTGTGCCTCGACATGCTGCGGGGCCGCGAGCGCCGGGCCTTACCCGTGGACCTCGGGCCGTCCTCGACGGCGGAGGGAGCCATCGGCCCGATACTCCCCGAGCGCACCTGGTTGCAGCCAGTCCCCGACGGCCGCGTACTGCCCGCTGACGGTGACCCGGCCGAACTGGCGGTGTCAAGGGAGACCATTCGGCTGGCGTTCATCACCGCGCTGCAGCACCTGCCTGCTCGGCAGCGAGCGGTGCTGATCCTGCGCGAGGTGCTGCGCTGGCAGGCGACCGAGGTGGCTGAGCTGCTCGAGACCAGCGTGGCGTCGGTCAACAGCGCGCTGCAGCGAGCACGGGCCACCCTCGCGGCCCGCGACATCAGTGACGCCGGAGCCTCGCCTGCGGTGGACGCTGACCAGCGGGCGCTGCTCGCCCGCTACGTGGACGCATTCGAGCGCTACGACATCACCTCGCTCGTCTCGCTGCTGCACGATGATGCCGTCATGTCGATGCCGCCTTACGATTTCTGGCTGCGCGGGCCACTCGAGATGGGCCGGTGGTTCCTCGGCCAGGGCTGCGGGTGCCGTGGTTCGCGGCTGGTGTCGACGGCAGCCAACGGCTGCGCCGCGTTCGGCTCGTACCGCCCGGACGCCGACGGCGGCCACCGGCCGTTCGCGCTGCAGGTCATCGAGATCTCAGGGGGCCGGATCGTCGGGCATCACAACTTCCTCGACACCGAGCTGTTCGCCGCCTTCGGCCTGCCCGCCCACCTCCCGGCGTAGGCCGGCGGTCCCGCCCACGACGTCACCCAGGCCAAGCAGCTCGAGCAGCTCCAACAGCTCGATGCAAGCATCACGCAGCCGGATCGAGCAGCCCAGACGCCGGGCTGCGAGTTGCAGCCGTGCCAGCTCGTCCACCACCGCGAGGTCGGGGCGGTCCCACCTCGGCAGCGGCCAGCTCGCCACCTCGGAGTCTCCGAGGACGAGCACCACCATCGCGCCGGTGCCTTCTCGCCGCACACTCCTTACGACGACGGGAGGCAGCAGGACTCGTCGGCTAGAAACATTGACAAGAATAGTTGTCAAGAGTGATAGTGGCTGCCATGCACGACGTCGAGGTGATCGAAAACCCAGCCGCCGCGGCGGTGGCGCTGGACCCGATGCGGGCCCGGCTGCTGGCCGAGCTCGCGGAGCCCGGCTCGGCAGGGGCCCTCGCGCTACGAATCGGAATATCTCGCCAGAAGCTCAACTATCACCTCAGAACGCTCGAGGCGCACGGCCTGCTCGAGCTGACCGAGGAGCGCAAGCGGGGCGGCATCATCGAACGCGTCATGCAAGCCACCGCCGCCAGCTACATCGTCTCGCCTGCCGCCCTCGCGGACGCGGGCGCCGACCCGGACCGGACCGCGGACCGGCTGTCGGCCCGCTACCTCATCGCGCTGGCCGGCCGCGTGGTGCGCGAGGTCGGCAGCCTCGTCCGCCGTGCCGGTGCCGCCGGGAAACGACTGCCGACCATGGCCATCGACACCGAGATCCGCTTCCGCTCGGCCGAGGATCGCGCTGCCTTCGCCGACGAGCTCACCGCCGCCGTGCTCGACCTCGCAGCTCGCTACCACCACGACGACGGGCGGCCCTACCGCCTGGTCGTCGCCGCCCACCCCAGACCCGAGGAGTCCGCATGACCATGCCCAACGTCCCCCTCCGGATGGAGTTCTCCGTCGAGGTGCCGGGCACGCCCGAGCAGGTGTGGGACGCCATCGCCACCACCAACGGCATCAGCTCCTGGTTCCTGCCCACCGACGTGGAGGAACACGAAGGTGGAGCGATCGTGCTCCACATGGGCGACACCGATTCGCCCGGCACGATCACCGGCTGGGACCCACCCCGCCGCCTCGAATACTCCGAGCCGGAATGGGCCGCGCTGACCGGCCACGACGTCGACAGCGTCACCCCGATGGTCACCGAGTTCCTCGTCGAGGCGCAGTCCGGCGGCACCTGCGTGGTGCACGTCGTGAGCAGCTCCTTCGGCACGGGCGCCGACTGGGAGCAGGAGTTCTTCGACGACGCCGAGAAGCACTGGCTGCCCTTCTTCGACAACCTCCGCCTCTACCTGGCCCACTTCCCGGGCCAGCGGGTCACGTCGATGGAGGTCGCCGCCGACGTCCCGGGCGCCAGCGGCCAGGTGTTCTCGGCCCTGTGTGAGGCACTCGGCGCCGGAGCGGTCGGGAAGCTGGTCGACACCCGCGGTGTCACCGGCCAGGTCGAGCGGCTCGGCCAGGGCGAGATGCTGCTGCGCCTCACCGATCCCGTCCCCGGTCTTCTTGGATTCTTCGCCCACGACAAGGGCGACGGCTCGACCATGACTGCAATCCAGGGCTACCTGTTCTCCGACGACGCCCCCGGCTACGTCGAGCGCGAAGCGCCGGCATGGAAGGCCTGGCTGCAGAACCTGGCTCCTGCTCAGTGACCGAGCAGGCGGATTTGAATACCCGTCGCTGCGGTATGGAGCCGCTCGTCGGCGGTCACGAGCACGGCGTCGAAGTCCCTCGCCAGCAGCACATACAGCGCGTCGTAGGCCGTGACCCCCCATTCGAGGGCGGCTGGGAGGCATCGGAACCACCGCCCTGCCCCACCCACGAACGTCAGTTCGAGGTGCGCGATCGCATCCAGTGCAGAACAGGCGTCCTCGATGGTCAAGACGTGCTGAGCGACTCTCTTTCGTAGCCCGTTGGCCACCTCGCCGACCAGGTGCTCCGGTGCCAACAACGCCACCTCGCCGGCGGCCATCTCGTCGAGCAATGCGGCCGCTTCCTCGCTGCCCGGTTCCGTGACCACCCACTTCAACGCGACCGAGGCGTCAACGACCAGCGACCGGCTCAACCGGATCGCTCCCGGTCCGCACGGACCAGCTCCTCGGCGAGAGGGGCATCCGCACCGAGATGGGCTCGTTGCCGGATCGCTCGGAGCCGGTCGATCGCCTGGCTGCGTCCGGCTCCGGACTGCGCGTCCTGCAGTGCAGCCCGCAGAATCGCGATCGCTTCGGCGGACATCGACCGCCCTTGCGCTTGCGCCCGCTGCCGCAGCCACAGATGGACCTCCGGAGGGAGGTTGCGCACGTGCAGCTCAGCCATGGGACCAGTGTAGTCCCACATCGGTACCAGCCGCGATCGGTGTTCGGGCGTCAGGCGGCGTGGTGTGCGGCGTCGGCGGCGACCGAGAGCGCCGACTGGGCCTGGCTGAGCAAGCGGGTGAGGGCGGTCCGTCGGCGTACTCGTCGCCTAAGCCGACCCGCGATCTGCTCCAAGACCTCGTGGATCCCGGTCGCGTAGCTCTCACCCTTGAGGGCAGTGATCCTGGCCGTGGTCGCGGTGGCCTCCTTCGCGGAGGTGGTGACCTTCACCGCGGTGGTCGACAGCAACCGTGTGGCCTGCGTCCTGGGTCTACTGGGTGGGCAGAAGCTCCAGGCCTTCGTGCTCCGCGAAGTCGGTGAAGTCCTTGATGTTGAAGGTGGCTAGCGGTAGCTCACGGACCAGGCAGCAAGCGGCGATCCAGGTGTCGTTGACCGGCCGCGGCCGGCCTCGGAGTTGGGCGTAGGCCTGCAATTCGCCCCAACGGGCGGCGACGCGCTGGTCGTAGGGCAGGACGACGAGCCCGGCGAGGAACGCGCGCATGCTCGCGAGGCTTCGGGGGCCCCAGTTCCGAACGAGCGTCCACTTGGTCAGCTCGCCGATGGTCACGAAGGTGACGGCCGGGATGTGGCCGGCCAGTTGGCGAGCCGTTGCGTCCGGTGTGCGTCGGCGAAGTAGAGAGGAGGCGACGTCGGTGTCGAGGACGACGACGCTCACGAGATGCAGGACCGCCGGGAGGCGTAGAGGTCGGCGAGGAACGCCTGGTACTCCTCCTCGGATTCGAACGGGTCGACCTGCGCAAGCTCGTCTACCGAGGTGATCGGATTGATACCCTGCCGGCGGACCAGCTCTTCGGTGGAGACGAAGTCATTGGCGGGCCAGCGCTCTGGCTGCTCGGGCGTGGACGACATGCGGAGCACCTCCTCGGACCACCAGGACTTTACCTCGGCGGTCACACCCTCATTGTTTGCACTGCGCGAAACGCCCCAGGGTTTCCCTCACCAGCACCGTGCTGGTGTGCAGGCCCACACCGTCGACCCACGTGGCGATCGGTGTTCGGGCGTCAGGCGGCGTTGTGCGTGGTGTCGGCGGCGACCGAGAGTGCCGACTGGGCCTGGCCGAGCAGCCGGGTGAGGGCGGTCCTGACGTCGTCAGACTGCTGCTCGATCTTGCCGGCGTGCTGGCGCAGGGTCCCCGCGACCTTCTTGATGTCGTCGATCTTGCTGAGCATCCCGAGAGTCTCGGCGATCTTCTCGTCGGCCGTGTCGATCTCGCCACGGTCCACGCGGCTGCTCGCGGCGAGAGCGCCGAGCGGGCGCGAATCGAGCAGAGCGTCGCCGTCTTCAACGCCGTCTACGGAGCACCCGCACGCCTAACAAACCTCGCCGAGGAGATCGTGCAGCAGTGGGAGAACCGCCGCGCCCGGATGCGCCCGTTCATCGAGGCGCCCGGCAAAGCGATGATCGTCTGCGCCACCCGCGAAATCTGCGCCAACCTTTACTCCGCGATCGTCGCCCTGCGGCCCGACTGGCACTCCGACGACCTCGATAAGGGCCTCATCAAGGTCGTCTACTCCGGCACACCCTCCGACGAGCCTCCAGTGGTGGACCACGTGCGGCGGGACTCCCAGAATGCCACCATCAAGAAACGGCTCACGGAGATCGACGACGAGCTTGAGATCGTGATCGTCAAGGACATGATGCTCACCGGGTACGACTCGCCGCCGCTGCACACCCTGTACCTCGACCGCCCCCTCAAAGGTGCCTTGCTCATGCAGACGCTTGCCCGCGTCAACCGCACCTACCGCGGCAAGGAGGCCGGCCTACTCGTCGCCTATGCACCGTTGGCCGACAACCTGCGCAACGCCCTCGCCGAGTACACGCAGGAGGACCAGAAGCACAAGCCCCTCGGCCGCAATGTCGATGAGGCAGCCGCTCTCACCGAGACCCTGGTCACCACCATTCGCGGACTGCTCAGCGGGTACGACTTGGAAGGCCACCTATCGCGCTGGTGGCCAACGCGGATTTGTGCGAGCCGCGATTGCCACCGTCAACTACCTGCGCGACGCCGCCACCGCCGGCAATCAGGTGGCAGACGGGGAGGAGACCCTCGCCGTCCGCTACCGCAAGCTGTCCAGCCAGCTGGCCCGGGCGTGGGCGATCTGCGGGGGCACCGAGACACTGGCCGAGCTGCGCCCCGAGGTGCGGTTCTACGAAGAGGTCCGCGTCTGGATGGCCAAGTTCGACGCCGAGGACCGCCAGTCGCGCGGCGAGCCGATCCCAGAGGAGATCCAACGACTCCTGGGGCAGCTCATCGCGGAATCGACGGTCTCCGGGGATGTCCTCGACATCTACGACGCCGCCGGGATGCCCAAACCGACGCTGACCGACCTCACCCCGGACTTCGTCGTCAAGACGCAGCAGGCCAGCAATCCTCATCTGGCGATCGAGGCGCTGCGCAAGCTGCTCAACGAGGAGTCGACCAAGGCCACCCGTACCAACATCGTGCGCCAACGCGCCTTCTCCGAACGCCTCACCGAACTGATGAACAAGTACACCAACCAGCAGCTGACCTCGGCCGAGGTCATCGCCGAGTTGATCGAACTGGCCAAGGAGGTGGCCGCCGAGTCAAGCCGTGGTGCGCGCTTCTCCCCGCCGCTGAACTCCGACGAGCTCGCGTTCTACGACGCCGTCGCCCAGAACGAGTCGGCCGTCGCCGAGCAGGGCGAGGACGTCCTCGCAAGAATCGCTCGTGAACTGGTTTCGGTCATGCGCCGTGACGTGCGCACGGACTGGACGGTGCGCGACGACGTACGCGCCAAGCTGCGTTCGTCGATCAGACGGCTGCTGGTCAAGCACGGCTACCCCCCGGACAAGCAGCCCGGCGCGATCAAGCTCGTGCTGGAGCAGATGGAATCCATGGCCCCGCGATACGCGGCCTAACGAACATGAAGGACCCGCCTTTGCAGCCGGTGAGGCTGCTGCTCGACGGCCCACCGAAGGTCGGTAAGACGGTGGTGATGCGACGCTTGGTGGACCTGCTGCACGAGCGCGGCGTAGTGGTCAGTGGCTTCGTAACCGATGAGATGCGCGAGCGGGATCGGCGAGTGGGTTTCGTGGTGCGGGACCTGGTCGGCGCGGAAGCCGTCTTGGCCCACCAGGACTTTCAGACCGGTGTGCAGGTTGGCCGATTCGGCGTGGACGTGCCTGCCTTCGAGCGGGTGGCCTTGCCGGCCTTGCGCCATGCGCAGGACAACGGCGGTGTGGTGATCATCGATGAACTCGGGCGCATGGAGTTGGCGTCTGCGCCATTCGTGGAAGCGGTGGACGCCCTGCTCGCCGGTTGCCTGCCAGTTGTGGCCACGGTGCATGTATACGAACACCCCGTTACCGACGCCCTCAAGCGACGTGCAGATGTACAGCACGTCGCGGTCACCGAGGCCAACCGCGATGAGTTGCCTGCTCAGCTGTTGCAGCAGCTCATACACTCGGCAGGGCTGGGCGGCTGAGGTTGACGGCCAAGGCCAGGCGGTGGTTCTGCACTGCGCGGGTGACGTCGAGTTCCGGATATTTCCGGTTCATCGTGACCGCAAGGTCGCCCAGTCGGCTCACGACTGAGCCGGTGAGGCGTTCGGAGACGAGCGCGGTGTCGATTTCCTGTGCCGCGTCGTCCGGTGAACCCAGCTCGATATAGGCCGAGGCGAGATCAAGCCGCGCGATGGCCTCCCGGGTGGGAGAGCGCTCCTCAGGACTGGCATTGCGATAAAAGACGATCGCCTCTTTGGCGTGCGGCACCGCCTGCTTGGGCTCAGGTGTTGCGGTTGTGCCGGGCGGCCGGGTTGGTCAAGTTGGCGACCGTGGCGATCGACGGGACGAAGATCGCGGCGAATGCGTCGAAGCAGGCCAACCGCGGACCCGAGTGGTTGGCTGCCCAGGCCGAGAAGATGGACGCCGGCCTGGATTTTCACGGGGGTGACGGGCGTCGTCTCTGAACTACAGCCTTGTAATTTTGATCATGCGTTCCTGTTCCGGGGCAGGGGCTGGGTCCGATTGTCGTGTCGGTGGCGCCGGGTTCCACGCTCCGGTCGGGTGTTCCTTCCATGATCGTCGGGACGGGTGGCGGTGGTCAGGTCGGCGCGGGGAGCGCCCTGACCGCGTGCCAGGTGTTGATCACCTCCTGGGTCCAGGGCCAGTCCTCGCGCAGGTGGAGTCATCGTTTGCGTTGCCCGCGGGTTATGCGGGCGGGTAGGTGCAGCAGCCGGTAGCGCAGCAGTTTCGGGGCGGCGTCGCGGAGTTCACCGGCGGGGAGGGCGAGGTGGCGGAAGCAGGCCAGCAGGTTCGCGGCCAGGGCCACGATCTGGGTCCAGGCGACGTTGATCGCCCAGTGCCGGGACGGCCAGCGGTCCAGGCCCAGGTCCTTGGCCTGTTTGACGTCGTTCTCGACGTGGACATGCGAGCGGTGCCGGGCGTCGAGCCAGGCGAGCTGCCCGACCGTGGTGTTGATGGCGATGAGCTGGTAGCGGCGCACGAGCTTCTTCTCGCGTTCGGTGGCCCGTTTGCGGTAGCGGGGGTGCAGCGGCTCGTCGCGCACGATGATCCGCAATCCGGGGATCTTCTCCTGCCACGAACTGAGGTCGAGCAGACCGGTCAGGTCGGCGACGAACGTGTCGTCGACGAGGTCGCCGTTCTGGTCGATGCCCGCCGTCCACGCCCCGGCGGGCAGGGCCGCGATGGCGTCGAGCTCGGTGTCGGTGCACGACCAGCCGACCGAGAACTCCCAGTCCCGCCCCCGGACCCCGGCGCCGGCGGCGATGTGTTCGAGCAGGTCGTGGGAGAATCCGGTCCCGTCCAGGCGCACCAGCATCCGGCGCCGGTAGCGGCCCGGTAACCGCGATACCGCCAGGTCGAGCAGGGCGATGTTGTCGGTGGCGCAGTTCGAGGTCGCGTTCCCCGGGCGGGGGTCGATCGCCAGCAGGTCATCGGTGTTGTCACAGGTGGCCAGGTTGGGGCAGAACCCAACCCCACCCTTGTTCTCTGAACTTTTGTTGATCTTCAGGAGTGCGGGTGGGTGGGGATGCCGAGATCCACGGGCTTGTTCAGGGTTGGCCGGGGCATCTGATCGAGTTGGGCGAGTTTGGTGCGTGCTCCGGCGAGGCTGATCTGCAGGCCTTCGACTTCGCCGAGCCATCCTTGTGCGCGGGCTTCCTCGATCCGGGCTAGGAGGTTGTCGCGCACGTCGATGAACCGTTGGTGTTGGGCTGGGTCGGGTCGCAGGAGGGGGCAGCGAAGGCAGGAATGCTCGTGGATGCAGGCGGTGGCGTTGGAGCGTCGGCAGGTGCCCAGCGATACCTTGCGGTGCTCGAAGTGGCCGAGGAATTCTTGCCATTCTTCTGCGGTGGGGGTGCGGTATTCCTCGGCGGGTCGCAGGGCGCGCCAGCGGGCGATGAAGGCGCGGTGGCCGTTGATGGCTTCCTCGGGGTAGACGGCCTTGTAGCCCATCGTGGTGTTGATGTCGCGGTGCCCGGCGACGAGTTGGGCGATGTGTGGTGGCATGCCGTGCAGGACGGCGTCGGTGATGAAGATTCTCCTTGTGTCCGCAGTCGCCGTGTTCAGATGGGTGTGTGTGGCGATTGAGCTGCCTCGATGTGCGCCGCACGGATATGCGACGCAAAGGAGTGCGTGTGTTTGTTTTCCGCCTCGATGACGTGGCGTAGATCACTCGATTATGGCTGTTCTGAAACGTCGGTGGTGGGTGCGGCGGGATGCTTGATCTGCTCGCGGAGGATGTCGCCGTGGCCGGCGTGACGCGCGAAGTCCTCCATGATGAGCAGGTAGATAAACCGCAGGTTGACGTCGCCGAGGTCGGGGTGTGTTGTGGTGTCGTCGAGGTCGAAGTCGGCGGCGATCACGCGCGAGCGCTCGCTGGCGCGCTCGAATTCGGCGATCACGTCGGCCAGGGTCTCGTTGTCGTCGACGATGAAACTGGCGTCGCCCGCCGTCGTGCCGCCATCACATTCGCTCTTGGGCAGGCTCGCCAGGACGTGCTGGAACCAGATCCGTTCGGCGACTGCGGCGTGCTTGAGCAATCCGATCGGGGTGGTCGGCGACGCAACGAGGCGGCGGCGGGCCTCTGCTTCGGACAGACCGCGCACCGTGTTGATTAACTCGGCCCGGTTGCGGTCGAGCATGCTCTCGAGCAAACGGCGTTCAGCGCCGGTGGTGATTCGTGGTATCGACCATGTCATTGTCGGCTCGATTCTGTTCGTGGGGATGGATCTGCCTGTTGTACTTGTGGTTTCGGTTGTCGGCGCCCCGTTTCAGCAGGGGCCGATGACCGCGTTGCGCCGTGGGAGGCGTGTGATCGACGTTCTGGCGTCCTCGTCAGCCGCCTGACGTAGGCGGGTGATTTCCTCGTGCTGGGCGGCCAGGCGCGCGATGGCTTGTGCGCGGAAGTCGGTGAGTTCGTCGATCGTGCCGGTGGCCTCGGCGAGCCGCTCGCTGAGTGCGCGGTTGTCGGCTTTGAGTCGCAAGATCTGCGCGTCGCGGGGTCCGGGATGTCGCCGGTCTGTTGCATCGCGCGCGGGCGTTGCTCAAATTCTATCCTAAGGTGGGCGTAGGGTCGAGCGCCGTAGAAGGCGGTGCGATCGACACCGGCTTCGGCGGCAAGGGTCTTGACATCGCAGCGCCCGCCGGATGGGATCTCGCCGCGCAAGAGTCGGTCGATGGCGGCGCGGATCCGATTCTCGTTCTGGAGACGTTGGGCGGCAGTGATTCTCACGTGTCGGCCTCGTTGTCTGCAGCACCTCCGCGGCCCGAGCCCCGGTCGAGACCCAGAACGCGACCAGCGCCCGGTCTCGGTCCGAACGCAACTGGGCGAAGACCTGGTTGAACCGCTCATCAGGGATCCGACGAGGCACCCGCCGGTCCAGCCGCGGGCGATACCGGCCCGAGCGTTCCTTAGCAAACGGCTCCACCGGATTGTGATGAGCATGAGCGCGCGCCCCGACCCGTTCTCTGACCAGCGGAAACGGGTTCACGATCGGACCGGACCCGGCCTCCAGGTGGAAGTCATAAAAGCTGCGCAACACCGTCTCACTGCCATGCGCCCAGCACACCCGCGACCTGCGGGGATACCTCCGTAGTTCAGTCAACGGTTATAAGTGGGTTGCGCGTTCTCCTTGTCCGAGGCAGCGAACACGATCGAGGCGTCCAGGTCCACCACGGTGACCCCGGTCAGCTCCCGCCCGGCCACCTGCAGCCAGGGGAACCCTTCCGGGCGGTCGGCCAGCAGCCCCCACCAGTGCCGCCGGAACTGGGTCACGGCGGTGTTGATCCGGGTCAGCGCCAGATCGCCGACCTCCGACAGCGCCCGCCACACCGTGGGGGTCGAGGGCACCGGCCCGATCACCGGCCCGAGGTGGCGCAGGCCCTGGAAGTCGCTGATCGCCTCCCCGTCCAGGATCTGCGCCACCGCCAGGTCGATCAACACCTGGCCGCGGTCATAGACCGGGTCGAACCCCCGCCGGACCATCGCCGCCGACAACCCGGCACGCAGCCCGATCCGCTCGGCCAGCAGCCGCACCGGCAGCCCCCGGCGAACCCGACCAGGCGATCATCATCGCCGACGAGTTCCAGCCGGTCAGCCCATGAAGTACCTTGCACGGAAGAGGTGCACCTGCCTCAGCCAGATTACGATCTTCGACAAATCGCATTCTGCCTGGTCAGGTGCACTTCTCCCACGTTCTACGGCCGTTTCAGACCCGGCGTGTCCCAGCTCGATGAAAGACGGAGGCTGGCTCGACAGTGCGTGGCTCGTCCGTCACACCAGCGCAATCGGAGCCGACGCTCACGAGATGCAGGACCGCCGGGAGGCGTAGAGGTCGGCGAGGAACTCTTGGTGCTCCTCGTCGGATTCGAACGGGTCGTCCTGCGCAAGCTGGTCTACCGAGGTGATCGGAATGATGCCCTGCCGGAGGACCAGCTTGTCGGTGGAGACGAAGTCGTCGGCGGGCCAGCGCTCGGGCTGGTCGGGCGTGGACGACATGCGGATCACCTCCTCGGATCATCTTTATCGCAGCTGCACTCGCTGCCCGGTGGGGGTGACGGTGAACTGCCATCGGTCGGCGTCCGGGCTGCCTGCGTCGAGCCACCAGTGGTAGGCGGCTTCGACCTCATCCCAGAGCCGGCGGGGTCCGGACTGGAGTACGGGGAATTCGTCTTGGTCGGCGTCTGGGGTGGTGTGGGTGAGTTTGGCCCATGAGCCCCAAGGATCTGCCAGCCACAGGACGCCGATGGGGTCGTCGGGTTCCCAGGGCCAGTAGCGCCATTGGCAGCCTGTTACCCGCTGGCCGATGGCGAGTCGGGTGCCGTGGGGTCCGGTGACGTTGTGTGGGTGGCAGGTGGTGATGCTGGCATCGGTGCGGTCCGGGTCTTGGCTGGTCTCACTGGTTGGTTTGACCGCGCCGCGAGTGTCCCGCTGCTGGCGTAGCCACATGAAGTTGCTCTCGGCGACGATGTTGCCCTGGGCGGTGCCGTCGTCGTTGACGGTTAACGCCAACAATCCGCCGGTGTAGGTGTCGGCCCAGGGCAGCAGGATCCGGCCACCGGGCCGGGTTTGGGCCACCCAGGAGTAGGGGATCTGGTTCACGGCGGCGGTGGCGATCACTCGGTCATACGGGGCTCCGGCGGGGTAGCCGACGGCGCCGTCACCGGTGACCACTGTGACGGCCACGAATCCGGTATCGGACAGTGCTTCTCTGGCCTGGGTGGCGATGTCGGGGTCGATCTCGATACTGGTGACCTGTTCGGCGCCGAGCCGGTGGGCCAGCAGCGCGGCGTTGTAGCCGGTGCCGGTGCCGATCTCCAGCACGCGGTGGCTTTCGTGGGCGTCGAGCGCGGCCAGCATCACCGCGACGATGACCGGACCTGATGCCGAGCTGGTGGGCATCGCGCCGCCGAGGCCGGGCCCGGCCGGGTGCCCATCGTCGACCTGGGTGATCACGAAATCGGTGGCGTAGGCCAGTGTCAGCCATCGACCCGGGTCCTGCTCGCGATGCAGCGGCAGCAGCGCAGGCGGGGGGTCAGCGTCGTTGCCGGCCCACACCGTGGCAGGCAGGAAGCGATGCCGGGGCACCGTTAGCAGCGCGTCTCGCCACGGCGCGAACGGGACCCGCCATCTGGTCAGGAGCTCCTCGGCGGTGAGGGCATCGACCATCGCCCGCCGCAGTTGCGCGGGGTCAACGGTCACGGGGCGGCGGATCATTTGACGGGTCATCTCTCTCGTGCTTACCCGGCTCGCGGGGCGGGGGCAATTGCCCCGGTTTGTGGCCATCACCAGAGGGGTCAGGCTGCGGCTTCGGGGGGTCGTGCTTGGCCATGTGATCTCCTCTCACTTCTCGGGGTGATCGCTGGAGTGTGGTGCGGACTGCGGCGAGGACGTCGATCTCCCGGCAGAGCCGTAATGAGTTCTCGTGCGGCGGATGCACCCAACGGATCGGTCCGCGGGGGGTGAGGGTGGGCGGGAGCAGCAGGTGTGTGGTGACCCGGTTCACCCCTGGTGGCCACGGCAGCGTCACCGGATATGGCTCGCTGGCCAGTAGCACCCGGTGCGTAGGGGCATTGGGGTAGGTCAGCACGGCTGGCCGGCAGCGCCGGGCGGTGAGGATCTCGGTCACCTCCGAGGCCAACTGGGCGGGGATGCTCAGCGCCACCGTGTTGGGCGCCAGGCTCAACCGCACCTGATCGCGGTGCACGGTGACCGGCCACCCCCACCGCTGGTAGTCGGCTGCCGCCTCCTGGTGTCCGGCGTCGGGATGTGCGGCTTGCGAGCAGGGTTCGACTGTAGGTGGTGGGGGACCTGCCGCGACGTGACTGACCAGGCATAGAGTGCAGGGCATGCCGTGTCCGGGAGCGACGATCTCCATCTCGGACGAGAGCAGCCACGTCCCACACAAGGCAGCGGCCGCGTCGTTCATGCCGTCGAGGGGCAGCGGCACCAGGTGCACGGTCCGGGTCGCCTCGCCGATGACGCCGGGACGGTAGCGGACCAGCACCACCGGCCGAGCCTCTGCGACCGTCTGGTGGTCGCCGCTGCCATTCGACGCGATCACCGCTGGACGCTCTGGTGCAGCGGGGACGCAACTACACCCGATGGTGGCAGGGTGACATCGGGAAACTGGTCCGACTCGGACCGCGCTGGGCGTGGGCGGCGCAGCGTGCTGACCAGTCGTGCCCAGGTCCCACGGCGGTTCGGTAGGCGGTGACGCGGCGGGCCCACCACGTCGGCGTTGTGCACCATCACACAGGCTGGACACCGCGGACCCGCCGGACAGGCCAGCGCCGCCGCCCACACGTTGCGCCCGCACAACGCGCCATAGCGGCCTGCGTTGCCGGGCGCGATCGCCGCATCGGCCACCAGATGCTCTAAGCCGTCAAGAGCACTGGTCACCGGCACCGCAACAGTCCGCCATGCCCGGCGCTCATCTCTGGCGCCGGTCATACCCGCCACGTGGGACCTCCCGACAGCACGAAAGACCTGCACACGAGGATTGGGATCTGCTTGCCGGGTGGAACACGGCGGAGCCAGGGGCGTTCGGGGTGCTCCCTGGCCCCGCCGTGGTCATGGGCCGGCTGGCCCGCCTGGGCGAAAGCGCAGGGAACTAACGGGGGCGTGCGGCTACGTGCCGCGTGATCCCCTGCTACGTCTGCCGGCCGGATGAAAGTCATGCTTGTAGCTTCGCCAGCTACGCTCTGCGTGATCTAGGAGTTGCCCGTTGCCCTCAGGCGAGGGCAACCAAGGCAACGGCGAACGGGAGCGCCGATGAGCCAGCCGACATTCGGCGACGAGCTGCGCAGGTTGCGCCAACAGCGCGGCCTGTCGCTGAAGAAGTTCGCGCAGCTGGTGCACTACGACCCCGGCTATCTATCCAAGATCGAGAATGGGCTGAAGCCCCCGACTGACACCGTTGCCGGCAGGTGTGACGCGGCACTCGACGCCGATGGGGTTTTGTCCGCGTTGGTGCCGCCTGCGGCATCCGCGCCGTCCCGACTGTCCCATGAGGTCCGAATTCCTGCCGTGATCGACGGCCGACCGATGCTGTTGCCGATCAAACCCAACGTCCAGCTCAGCGTTAACGCAGATGGTGGCCACGACCAAACCATCCATCCTGGCTTTGGCGAGCTACTGTCGCGCAATCTCCCAGGTTCATCCGCCGCCATCGTCCTTAAGGGCGCGGGTATGGCATGGCAGTGGGAGCTCCCCGGCGGTCGCGCTTTCGGCGGCGCGGCCCTTCCAGCGCACCTCGCTGACGTATCTTGGTCCGCCCGGCGCACCGCGGTCATCGCCGACCGACGGCTACAATCCCTCGGGGAATTCGTATCGTCGACATCACGAGGCGTGATCATCGCTGCAACTCCCGGCGAGCCTCGTGCCCCGCACCTGCTGCTGGACGTCGTCGCCGCGCGCAAGCAGATTTATAGCAGCGCGATGACGATCCCGCAAGCGTTTCAGGCCGATGACCTCACTCTCGGAATCCTGTGGGCATTATCCAATATGGACGAAGCATTGTTGAACGACGACGGTGCGCTCGCTCAGGCACGGCAATGGGTTCGCAACCCCGCCGAGCTGGGCAGTTCGGCGATCCCGAGTGGCGGGCTCACTGAACTGTCCGCCATTTCATGCATGTGGCTCGGCTCGGACTCGTGCGCCCAGTTCATCGTGAGCAACACCCGTGACTTCTCTGATCGTCCAGTCTTCTGGACCAGGGAGCAGCGCGGCGAAGAAGCGTCGACCTGGTTGCTCTTCCAGCACAAACTCACCTACCTGCGGGCGACCAGCCGAAGGTTCACTGACACATCAGGATCCGCTAGTCGGACATTCTGCGTTCCGGAACTTGCGGTGCTCGACTCGGCGCCCAGTGAGCGTGTCTTATTACTACTCGCTGCGGCGCTGATGGAATCACTCGGCATCCGCACACAGTTCTGCCCGGACCCAACTCTGTCCCAAGTGGACGGTTTCGTCCTCGCGCCGGGCTCTGAGGCTGTGATCGCGAACTGGGTACGTACGGAAGGGCGCTGGTACGTCGACAAGACTCAGTCCAAGCCGGCGCTTCAGGCGTTCGGAGACGTGATCGGACACGCTAGAGCACACGGACTCTGCGACGCAGCCAACCCAGCCAGTCGGCTGGCCGCGCTCTCCGATTACCTCAGCATCGACTGGACGTGGCTGACAAGCCGGTGTCAAGCATTGGCCGAGCACTCCTGCCGAGACTTCGCACGACCACGAAGCAGGCTGCTCTCAATCGACGGCGTTGACGCGGCCTGCCGGTATCTCGCCTCCCTGCACCACGAGTCGACATCGGCCCGCAGCTAAGGTCGTCGTGTGACACACAGCCCGCCCACGCGGACCGTCTCGGTCCTATCTCTCGGCGGCACGATCGCCATGACCAACTCATCACGCGACAGCGCGGGCGTCGTGCCGACACTTGACGCCGCCGCGCTGCTGGCCGCGGTACCGGGACTAAGCGACCAGAATGTAAAGATCACTGCTCGGAGTTTCCGAGGTCTGCCTGGCGCCTCGTTGAGCTTCGACGATCTTTCCCAACTCGTTGGCGTGGTGCGTGACGAAGTCGATTCTGGCGTCGATGGGGTCGTCATCACCCAGGGCACCGACACGATCGAAGAGACGGCCTACTTCTTTGACCTGATCCTCGACCGCACCGCACCACTTGTGGTCACCGGCGCCATGCGAAACCCGACGATGGCCGGGGCTGACGGGCCGGCCAACCTCCTGGCCGCCGTCCAGACCGCTGCCAGCGAGCACCTAGCCGGTATGGGGTGTGTGGTGGTGATGGCCGATGAGATCCACGCTGCCAAACATGTCCACAAGCTGCACAGCGCTAGCCCTGGTGCGTTCGCCTCACCCAACACCGGCCCGATCGGCCGGGTCGTGGAGGGGCACCCACGTCTCATCGCTCGCCCGATGGCAGCGCCGACCTATCCCGTACCCACGCGCGGAGTGCGGATCGGTCTGATCACCGCGTGTCTCGGCGACGACGCTGAGCTACTGCATCGCCTGGATAGCGGATTCGACGGCCTTGTCATCGCCGGTTTCGGAGTGGGACACGTGCCAGCAGCGTTCGTTGAGCCGCTAGCCGATCTTGCTTCCCGGATCCCGGTTGTGCTCGCGTCGAGAACGGGCGCCGGTCCGGTTCTGCGCAGCACCTATGGTTTCCCCGGCTCCGAGCGTGATCTCCAGGATCAAGGGTTGATCAACTCCGGGTTCCTCGGACCGTTCAAAGCCCGGATCTTGCTATACGTACTGGTCGGCGCCGGAGCTGATCACCACAAGATCTCGACGGCCTTCGCCGCGGCCAGTGGGCAAGTTGCTATGCGAGGCTGAGCGCTGTGCGCAGCCATGAACTGACAACCGGCCGAACCTTCGGCATCGTGTTCGACCACGACGACGACTTCTTCGACACGCTCACCACGTTCTGCACCGCCAACAACGTCCGCCAGGGCTACATCCCGATGTTCATCGCCGGCTTCGGCGAAGCCGAGATCGTCGGCACCTGCGAAAAACTCGCCGACCCCGGTGCCCCCGTCTGGTCCAAGGTCCACCTCACCAACGTCGAAGCCCTCGGCTGCGGCACCCTTGGCTACGATCCCGAGACCGGCCGCGTCCTGCCTCACATTCACACCAGCCTCGGGCTCAAGGAACGCTCAGCCCTCGGCCACACCAGCCATCTTCTCTCTGCCCGAGTGCAATTCCTCGTCGAGATGCTGCTCGTCGAGATCGCCGCACCTGCCATGCTCCGTACCCGGGAGCCGGCACTGTTCGACGTACCCTTGCTCAGCTTCGGTTCGTGATGGCGGTAGGCCGCCGAACTCGGCCTTTACAGCCTGCCACCGTCACGAAGCATCTATTCAGCCTGGTCCACGAACACAAGGGAATCGGATGCTAGTGGCGCCAGGATCTTCACCCCGCAGGTGCTGGCCTACACCGGGGCCAAGCTCTCGAAGTCACTGCTGCGCGAGCAGGGCAAGGGCTCACTCCCCGCCGATGTGGAGCCCTGGATGCTCGACACCACCGTCTGGCCAGGATCCGTCCACGACTTCGTCGACGCCCTGGTCTGGCTAGTCGGCGAGCTGCTGACCGACCCCAAGCTGGCGCGCCTCCCAGATTCCGGACACAGGACCCTATAAGGTCCGTTCCGGAATGGAGGGGCTAAATGCCAGAACGGCGCAGGAAGTACACGCAGGAATTCAAGGACGAAGCGGCGAAGCTGGTGGTCGAGACTTCACGTCCGATCGCTGGGGTCGCCCGGGAGATCGGTGTTAACGAGGGCACCCTGGGGAGTTGGGTCAAGAAATACCGGATCGACCACGCCGGCGAGGAACCACCATTGTCGATCACGGATCGGGCGCGCCTCCGGGAGCTGGAAAAAGAAAACCGCGAGCTGAAAATGAAAGCAGAATTCCTGGGAAAAGCGGCGGCCTTCTTCGCCCAGGAGTCTCGGTGACCGCGAAATTCGAGTTCATCGACGCGCAGAAGGCAGACTTCCCCATCGTGAAGATGTGCGAGTGGGCCGAGGTGTCCACCTCGGGATACTATGAATGGCGGGACAGGCCCGCCTCGGCCACCGCGATTCGCCGCGAACACCTCAAACGACTCGTCAAAGCGATTTTCAAGCATTCCGACCAGACCTATGGGTACCGTCGCGTGCACGCCCAGCTCGTTCGCCAGGGCGAGCAGGTCAGCCCCGAGCTCGTGCGGGAGCTGATGCGCGAACTCGACCTGGTCGCCTGCCAGCCCAGGCCGTGGCGGCCGGCCACCACCGTGCCCGGCGACCATGGCCCGATCCCCGACCTGGTGAATCGGGACTTCACCGCTGACGCCCCCGGCCAGAAAATGGTCGGCGACATTACCTACATTCATACTTGGCAGGGCTGGTTGTATCTCGCCACAGTCATCGACTGTTATACTAAGGCCTGCATCGGATACGCCATGGCCGACCATCTCCGCGCTGAGTTGGTGATCGATTCGCTCACCATGGCCGCCCGGAGCTATCCACTCGCCGAGGGCGCAATATTTCACTCCGATCGCGGCACTCAATATACCAGCGCGGCCTTCGCGGCCGCCACGGACCGCCTGAAGATCCGCCGATCGGTGGGCGCCACCGGAGTGTGCTTCGACAACGCCTTAGCCGAATCATTCAACGCCGCCGTGAAAGTCGAACGGGTCAACCGCACCGTCTACCCCACCCGCGAACACGCCCGAAAAGATGTTGCCCGGTACATCGAATTCCGCTATAATAGCCAACGTCTCCACTCGGCACTCGGCTACCGGACCCCGCAAGAGGTCTACGACGAGTACCTGAACCGGCAGTCCGCAGCATGAGATAGCAATTAATCAGCTGTCCGGAAAAAACAAGGCGGCCCAAGCACTTCTTCCGCTCGTTCACTGTCAAGGAGCTCGCCCGCCTGATGAACGCACGACCAGCAGACCTACACACGCGTCCCCGAGCCCACGAGATGGGCATCTACAAGCGCTACTTCGACCTGATCGCCTCTGGCCGCAAGACCACCGAGATCCGGGTCAACGACTCGAGCCGCCGCAAGATCACCGAAGGCTCGCTGATCCGGTTCCGGTGCCGGGATGAGGAAGTCCTCACCCACGTCACCCGGGTGGCTCGCTACACCAGCTTCGAGGAAATGTTCGACCACGAGTCGGTGGCCAGCGTGAACCCGACCGCCACCCGCGAGGATCAGCTGGCCAACATCCGCCAGATCTACCCCCCCGAGCGCGAGGCCCTAGGCGTGGTGGCTATCGGCATCGTGCTCGTTGACCCCCCTCGGTAGGTCATAGCAACGATGAGTTCTGCGTCGCCGCGCCGTCTAACCAGGTGAGAGTCGAACCAGAACTTAATCCGAGAGGAGAGCGAGATGAGCCTTCCGCAGGTCGTGTCCCGAGACGAGTGGCTGGTTTCCCGCAAGGAACTGCTGGCCGAGGAGAAGGCGATGACCCGGGCGCGGGACGCGCTCAGCACCAAGCGGCGCGAGCTGCCCATGGTCAGGATCGACAAGGACTACCTCTTCGAGGGCCCGGACGGCAAGGCCAGCCTGCTCGATCTGTTCGGCGGCCGCCGCCAGCTCATCGTCGGCCACTTCATGTTCGCCCCCGAATGGGACGAGGGCTGCTCGAGCTGCTCGGCCGGAGCCGACGAGATCTCCGACGGCCTCCTTGCGCACCTGCACACCCGGGACACCACGTTGGTCTTCGTCTCCCGGGCGCCACTGGCCAAGATCGAGGCGTACAAGGCACGCAAGGGCTGGACCTTCCCCTGGTACTCCTCCTCCGGCAGCGCCTTCAACTATGACTTCCACGTCACGCTGGACGAGTCCGTCGCACCGATCGAGTACAACTACCGGACCAAGGCCGAGCACGAGCAGGCGGGCACGGCCTACTACGTCGAGAGCGACCAGCCCATCGAGCTGCCTGGCACGAGTTTCTTCCTGCGCGACGGCGGCAGCGTCTTTCACACCTATTCCATGTACGCCCGCGGCGCCGAGATGCTCGGTGGCTCGTACTACTACCTCGACCTGACCGCGCTTGGCCGGCAGGAGGACTGGGAGGAGCCGAAGGGTCGCGCGACCGACGCGCGCGGCGCGATCCCCGACTTCTCGGAGTGAACTGTCAGGATCGCTGTGACAGCTCGGACTCGCCCCAGGAGCTGACGATCACCTCGTCGCCCACAGACAGCTTGCCCGGCCGCAGCACAGAGAACTTGACACCGAACGTCACGCCGCCCTCGGCCGCGCGGCGGTAGCCGGCGAGCGTGCGGAGCGGTTCCGGGCCTGACTTCGTGCCGGATACCTGGTCGACTGTCGTGACGACACAACGGGTGGCGAGCTTGGCGTAGCCCAACTCGGCGTCGCCGGCGTTGATCCGGCGTGCCCGGTCCTCGAGGTGCGGTTCGTCCCAACCACCGATCACGACGTTGGGGCGGAAGCGGTTCATCGGCACCGGCTCGCCGCCTCGCTGGACGATTCGCTCGTTCACGAGGTCCAAAGAGGAAACCGAGGTGACGAGCAGGGGGCTGCTGTCGGCATAGGCGGAGGTGCCCGGTGTCTCACCACCGGTCACGCGGTCGTGCTCCGGCGGCACCCGCACCAGCCTGCTCGGCTCGCCGAGCACCTCCGACAGCCATCCGGCGATCGCGTCGCCCTGATCGATTCCCTGGTACAGCACACCGTGCAGGACCACGTCGCGCCGTGCGGACGCGAGATCCACATCGGCGCGCAACATCGCGACGCTCGGCACGCGGAGGGTGAGCCGCTCGCCACCGTTGCTGACTTCGGGGCGGATCAGGACCAGCCGCGGGCTGCACCGCTGGCTGCGGAACACACCGTTCTCCCCGATGACCATGAAACTACGGTCATGCGCCAGGCCCCGGGTCGTCAGCACCGCATCGCGCACCGAGGTACCGGCGCATCCTTTGATGGGGTAGTAGTTCAGCTCGACGATTGTGGCCACGCACCGACGATACCCAGCTCACACCCGGCGTTTGAGTGCCCACAACGAGAGGGGTGCGAAGACGGCGAGGATCACGGCGGCCCACAGCAGTGACCCGAGGACCGGCCCCGCGACGGGCCCGCCGACCATGAGCCCCCGTGTCGCGTCGGCGAGCAGCGTCACTGGGTTGACGTTCACGAACGCCTGTAGCCAGCCCGGCATCGTCTCGGCCGGCACCAAGACGTTGCTGACGAACGTGAGCGGGAACAGCGTGGTCATGGCGAAGAGCTGCACCTTCTCCGGGTCCTTGGCGAGTACACCGACCAGCACCGAAATCCAGGAGAAGGCGAGCGCGAAGACCAGGATCAGTGCGATCGCCGCGAGGACGTCGACAGCCGAGGTACCGGTCCGGAACCCGAGGACCACGCCGATCCCGAGCAGCAGAACGATCGACCAGGCCTGCTTCACCAGATCCGCGGTGATGCGGCCGGTCAGTGGCGCCCACCGCGCGAGTGGCAACGAGCGCAACCGGTCGAACACACCCTTGGTCAGGTCGGTGTTGAGCCCCATACCGACGTACATGGTGACGAAGAACATGTTCATGACGATGAGCCCGGGCAGCGCAAAGGTCAGGTACTCGCCGGTCGATGGCGCTATCGCGCCGCCGAACACGTAGGTGAACAGCAGCACGAAGATGATCGGCTGGATGCTGAAGTCCGCCAGCTCCCAGGGGTTGTGCCTGATCTGCACCAGGGTGCGCCACGCAAGCGTCACCGTCTGCCGGACCCCTTCGACGGGGCTGACCCTGGGGGCCAGTTCCCGCGCGGCGGGTGCGGTCGAGATCGTGGCGGTCATAATGCCGCCTCCGCGGGAGCGAGTACATCGGCGGTCATGCCAGGGCTCCTTCGGGCTCTTCGGTCTTCGCGGACTCCTCTGCCGGATGCCCGGTCAGCGAGAGGAACACCTCGTTCAGGCTGGCATTGCGGAGCGTGAGTTCGGTGATGACCACTCCGGCGTTGTCGAGCCGGCGCACCACGGCTGGGAGCACCGCGGGATCGGTAATCGGCGCGGTCACCAACTGGCCGTCCACCTCCGGGGCGACCCCGGTGAGCTGCCCGACCACGGAGATCACGGTGGCTACGTCCGCTTGATCCGCCGGTCGCACGGCGAGGGATCGGCTGCCGGTCTTGGCCTTCAACTCGTCCGGTGTCCCGGTCGCGATGACCCTGCCGCCGTCGATGACCGCGATCTCGTCGGCGAGCTGGTCGGCCTCGTCCAGGTACTGCGTGGTGAGCAGCACCGTGACACCGTCGGCCACCAGGCTGCGCACCAGGCTCCACAGGTCGAGGCGGCTCCGTGGGTCCAGCCCCGTGGTCGGCTCGTCGAGGAAGAGCAGCTGCGGCTGGCCGACGAGGCTCGCCGCCAGGTCGAGTCTGCGGCGCATGCCGCCGGAGTAGGTCCTCGCCGCTCGTCCTGCTGCGTCGGCCAGGCCGAACCTTGCGAGCAGCTCGCGGGCGCGCTGCTTGGACCCTTGCCGTGACATCCCGAGCAGCCTGCCGATGAGCTGCAGGTTCTCCGTACCGGTCAGGGCTTCGTCGACCGCCGCGTACTGCCCGGTCAGCCCGATCAGCTGGCGCACCTGATGAGCGTCGCGGACCACGTCGTAGCCGCCGACCGTGGCGTGCCCGGCGTCGGGCCGCAACAGGGTGGCCAGGACGCGGACAGCGGTGGTCTTGCCCGCGCCGTTCGGGCCGAGCAGGCCCAGGACGGTGCCGGCGCGGACCGCGAGATCCACCCCGTCCAGGGCGGTGGTCTCGCCGAAGCGCTTGACCAGCCCTTCGGCCCGGATCGCGTGAGTCATCAGTGGCTCCTGTCCCGTGTCGGTCAGCTCAGCCTGGCCGGCAGGTCTGACAATCCTGACGGCGCCGGAGCGGAGCAGCGACCGGTTTTTCGCTTCGGCCCCTGGCCTCGTTACCTATGACGCTAGGACATCAATAAAAGTTGAGGTCAAGCCGTCTGTCCGGAGAACACCCGGTTCAGCCATGCCTGCCAGGCCTTTGCGGCCTCGTCGTCGCTGACGTCCTCGGCGAAGAGGTGGTGTGCCACACCGATCTGGTGGCCGCCGCCTTGGAACCGGTACAGCCCGTCGCTGCCGCGGACCCCCAGGAACTCCCGGTACCCCGGGACGACGTAATCCACCACGCCGTCGATCGGCGCGAGCCCCTCCGGGGTGAGCCGCACCCGGTCCCCGTTGCTGACCGGACCGGTCAGTCCGAGCCCCTCGGTGAGCGCGGTCCAGGCATCCTGTCCCTCGGCCGCAGTGGGCCCCCCGACGTAGACGAAGGTGCCGGGCCGCCCGGTGAAGTACTTCAGGTACTGGGCAAGGGTGTGCAGGTATTTGTCCCAGCCGTGGCTCGTCATGTCCTCGTACTCGGCACCCCAGTCGTCGCTGAGAAAGCCGCTGTGCACGAACCGGAGCACGGTGCTGCCGCCCTCGCGTCCCTCGATGAGGTACTCCATCGCGTGGAACGACCCGTCCGCACCCTCGTCACCGCGGTACGCGAGCCGCTTCGCCGGATCCCAGGCGGTAATCGTGGCCTGCTCGGAGAAGTCGCCGATGGAAAGCGTTATCTTGCCGCCCACCCGCGGCTGGATCTCGTGCGGTCCCATGAACCACGAGGAGATGCCGGGGCCGGTGGCGATCGCCTCCCACACCTGCTCGGGGCTCGCGTCGAGCTCGATCTCCTTGTGCAGCTCGAATTCCCGGGACATCTCAGGACTCCTTCGTCTGTGGTGTCGTCTGTGGTGTGACACGGGGATGGACGGCGAGCACCACGCGGTGGTCACGTCCGCCTTTGGCCTTCTCGTCGTGGTACTTGTGGACCAGCGCGGTGACCGCGCTGGTCAGTTCCGCGGTGAAGGCGGCCCGATCGGCCGCTGAGGCGAACCGCACCTCGCCATCCAGGGCGAACGTCGCGACCTGCTTGCGAGCCTTCGCCGCACCGGTGATCAGCGCGCCCACATCCCGCACCAGCCGGGCCGCGACCGCGAGCAGCCAGCGTGCCGACAGCTGATCCGGCGAGCGGGCCGGGTCGGGCGCCACCGCGGCGAGCGCGCTCGGCGAGATCACGTAAGACGCCGCCGTGGCACGCAGCACCCGTTCGGTGACGTTGCCCTTCCTGCGCTCTTCCACCAGCTCGACCAGCCCGTGCCGCTCCAGCGCCCTGAGGTGGTAATTCACCTTCTGCCTCGGCAGGCCGACCCTGGCGGCCAGCATTGTGGCCGAACCGGGCTCGGCCAGCTGGGCCAGCAGCCGGGCCCGTACCGGGTCCAGCGAGACCTCGGCGGCAGCTGAGTCCTCGATCACCGCCACGTCGAACATGCCAGCCACAATCCTACCGACAGTATTACTTGTCAAGAATTGCAAGGTTGTCGGCTGTCTCGATCTACGGCCAGCGGCTCCAGGCGATCAGGCCGAGCACGACGCCCAGGAAGGCCGGGACCAGCGCAAGGGCCCGAGTGCGGCCAGACCGCACAGCCGCCGAATCAGCAGGCCGATGGCGCCGGCGAGCTCGAGCGCACCGGTGAGGTACCGGAACCACTGACCGAGTCCTATTTTGGTGAAGGTGCCCACCACCTCAGGTTGGATGCTGGCAAGTTTGCTTAATCCGGCGAACGCGAATAACACGGCCAGCAGGATCTGAACAATCCACAGCGTGATGTTCACGGCGCGCCCTCGGGTCGCCGCTTGCGCAGCTGGGATTGTGGCAAGAGTGTTGTCCACAATGTCCTCCTCGTATCGGCTGGTCATGAATGAAAGGCTCACCAGTAGGACGACGAACAGACCCCGAAACTCATCGCCGCCGTAGCGCCGGACGAGTGCGTCCACGCTCAGCGCCGTGGGATCCTGATCGAGTGACTCCTGAGGACCTCGCTCACCTGCGCCGGGCCCGCGACCTCATGGACCGTGAGTACACGCGGCCGCTCGACGTCCCCGCGATGGCCGGCGCGGCGTTGATGTCCCCGGCGCACTTCTCTCGCCAGTTCCGCGCCACCTACGGCGAGACGCCCTACGGCTACCTGACGACGCGCCGTATCGAGCGGGCCAAGGCGCTGTTGCGTCGTGGCGACCTCACGGTGACCGAGGTCTGCATGGCGGTCGGCTGTACCTCGCTGGGCTCGTTCAGCTCGCGCTTCACCGAACTTGTCGGCGAATCCCACATACCAGCATCACGCACCCCCGCCCGCTGGCCTGAATGACGCGCGGTACAGGTCGCGTAGCAGCGACACCTCGGCACCGTGGTGGATCGCCTCGCGGTTGATGTGCAGGACGAGGGTCGCCATCGAGTGGTCGGCCCACGGGCCCTCGGCGGGGCCGACGGCCCGTGCCAGGCCGTTGTGGTCGAGGGCGCGCACGGCGGAGGTCCATGCCTCGTACGAGCGGTCGAGCAGATCAAGGGCGCTGGCCGCGGTGGCCGGCCAGTGGGTGGTCTGGTACGACACCGAGCCGTCGCCGAAGTGCGCGCTGGCCCGCATCGCGAACAGCCCGATGGAGATGTGGCCCAGCCGCCAGGCGATGGTCGTGATGGGCGTGGGGTCGGGCTCTGGGAGCTCGAAGTCGGCCACCCAGTCCCCGGCCCCGGCGGCCATCGCCGAGGTCGCCTCGCCCCGGAGCCGGATGCTCCAGCACCCCGGCACCGGCTCCCACAGGTACTCGGCGTCGGTGAGACCCTCGAGCCGGGGTCGCAGTTGTACCCGCCAGTGCCAGTCGAGCTGCTCGACGCACTCGTGGGTCCAGTCGATCGTCGCGTCAGTAGATGTCGTCATGGGCGCACCATACGAGCGGCGGCGGACAGTTTCGGTCCTCAGGGCTCCTATCGCTGCTGCCGGCCCGCCCGGCTACGCCGGGCTCAGCCGCTGCGAGTCACCACCCGCACGGCGCCGCGCGATTTCGCATGATCGTGCGCGCACCATCCGCGCAAAATTTGGCAACAAGTCGTGAACTCGACACCGCCGACATTGGCAGTAGCAGAAATGTCGGTGACGTCGAGTTCACGACGCACCAACCCACTGCGGAAGCCGGGTTCTGGTGAGAAGGCGGCAGCTCTGCTGCCCCCTTTGGTGAGGAACCATTCTCTACTGGACGGCAACAAGCGCCTAATCTACGTCGGGCGAGTCTTGATGCCGTGGTGGCCGTGCTCAAGGTCTTCGAATCCACGAGAGCCAGGGCATTCTGGGCGATCCCGTCCGGCAAGAGGCGCTTCCCAGATTATCCTGTAGGGCACGGTCGAGGTGGGAGCGCCTTGTGGTAGATGCGGTAGTCGCATGCCGTGGCCAGGTGCGGCGCCAGGTGCGGCAAGGCTTCCTCGGGCCGATCGGTGCGGATCAAGCGGTAGCCGTTGCGCGTGTACCAGCCTTCGAGGAACGTCTTGCTCGGATGCGCCCAGTCTCGCGGGACGAGTAGCTCTAGCTGCATCATCCCCAGGCCCCTGGCCGCGCAGAGCTCCTCTGCAAAGCGGAGCAGGGCACGGCCGACGCCGGTACCACGCTGGGCCGGTTCGGCCGCCAGCATGCCGAACTCGCCGCGATAGTCGTCCAACCGTTGGACGCGCACGCATCCCGCAATGACACCCTCACGCCGGGCCACCGCGAGCTCGCTCGCCCTGATCAGACCGGCGAGCTCGGCACTCGTCGTCCTCGCGACGCCGTCGCGCCACAACCCCTCCTCGGCGACCGCGTAGACCTCGTTGACCAGTGCGGTGAGCCCGTCGACGAGTGTCACATCGCCGCTCGCCGACGCAGGGACGAGCCCGACCTGCGCCTCCGACGGCCGCGAACCTGCCATCTGACCTCCGGCCCACTCATCAACACGCGAATCTCTGCATGAGCCAGCGTGGCAGCGCGGCGCACGACTGGACATCCGTGGCGACTGGCTAGCTAAACCCCTTCACTCCATGCGGCCGGTACCGCTCCTCAAGCCGCTGCAGTTCTGTCTCGGTGAGCGTCACGTCGAGCGCGGCCAGCGCATCGTCAAGATGCGCCACCTTGGTGGCTCCAATGATGGGTGCAGTCACGCCTGGCTTATGCAGCAGCCAGGCCAGCGCAATCTGCGCTGGCGGGAGGTCGCGTTCAGCCGCCAACGCGGTCATAGCGTCGATCACGTCGAAGTCAGACTCGTCGTAGAGCTGGCTGGCAAAGTCATCGTTGGTGGCACGGGTCGTATGACGCGCACCATGACGACTGCGGCTGCCGGTGAGCCATCCCCGGGCCAGCGGGCTCCAGGGGATCACGCCAACTCCCATGTCCAGACAGAGCGGGATCATCTCGCGCTCTTCCTCGCGGTACAGCAGGTTGTAGTGGTTCTGCATGGAGACGAACTGGGTCCAGCCGTGACGCTGCGCCGCGTGCTGAGCCTTGGCGAACTGCCAGGCGAACATGCTGGAAGCGCCGAGGTGGCGCACCTTGCCAGCTCGCACCAGGTCGTGCAATACCTCCATGGTCTCCTCGATGGGTGTCTCGTTATTCCAACGGTGGATCTGGTAGAGGTCCACGTAGTTCGTGCCGAGGCGTCTGAGCGAATCGTTAACTGCACTCAGGATATGCTTGCGGGAGAGTCCACGGTCATTGGGCCCAGGCCCCATGGGCGAGTTGACTTTGGTCGCAAGAACGTAATCGTCTCGGCGGGAGAAGAACTTGCCGAGCAACCGGCCGGTAATCTCCTCGCTCACACCATCCGAGTAGATGTCGGCGGTGTCGAAGAAGATGACGCCGCATTCGACTGCCCGCCGGACGATCGGCTCGGCTTGGCCTTCATCGAGCATCCACTCGCGCCACTGCCGATTGCCGTAGCTCATCATACCCAGGCAGATGCGTGACACCTTGAGGCCTGAGGTGCCCAGTCGGATGTAATCCACAAGGTGACCCTTTCAAGAGACCGATAGGTGGCGGAGCTGGTCATCTAGGTCGCGCACAGCGGGGAGGCTTGACCAGTTCGCCTCGAATCGGTGGCGCACGCCGATCGCCCGCTCGAAGCCCATGGTGTAGTGCTCCTGCGCAGCGAGCCGTATTGAAGAAATGAGCGCGACGCACGCAGCCTCGGGATCACGGCGATCGATCTGAACGAGCGCCTGATGTCCATAGGTAGCAATCCTGCGTCGCATGTTCGCAGCGGAAACCTGCACCTGGTCAAACGTGCGGATAGACTGCTGCTCATCGCCCGCGAGCGCAAAAACAACAGCTCGCACGCTATTGAGATGGCCTTTCATGCCGTAACCATACGTTGAACGGACGAAGAATCCTTCGAGCTGGCCGCTATCTGTAGAGCTGAGTTCAGCGTCGGCTGCTTCCACATCTGCCTGGGCTGCTGTCAGGTTTCCCAGCGTGGCGTGCTGGTCGGCACGCCAGGTGGACAGCCATCCCCGCGTGAACGGGTCGGCTCGGTGCGCAAGGCTGAGTGCCTCGTCCAGGAGGTCCAAGCAGTGCTGTGGGTTGCCACCTCGCCCTCCCCGGGGAGCCGACGAGAACAGGTAACTCAATGCGCCGAGCGCACGGGCATGTAGGGACGGATCACCCGTGGCAGCAGCGACCTTGCGGCTGATCGCGAGATACCGGTACGCCACTGAGGACCTGTGCATGTGACACGCCCACAAGCCGGCCTGTGCATGGACTCCAACCACTATGGCGTTCAGCGCGGCGCGGTCGCTGTCGCTCATCGTCGCATCGAACAAGTCAAGCAGTTCATCGGAATACGCCGTCATCATAGGCAAAACAGAACGTGGATCGGCACTTCGATATAGTCGAGCTAGTACCTGGGAAATCTCTTGATGTGCACTCACGAGTTTGCTGTCGACTCGCCCTCGGTAGCTTCCAACCCCGGACCGCTCAATGGCTTCAAAAAAGGCAGGCTGTAGGGCGACTGCCAGTGCTTTACCGGTGAACGCTATAGCTTCTCTACGCTTCGTGGTATCCTCCTGGGCCTGGTCATCCTGCCCGTCCGCGATGCTCATGATACTGGCGTCGGCTGCTGGCCGCCGCCGACCAGCAGGCAGGTCGAACCACAGCAGATCGGGCGGTATCCGCAATACCCGCGCCCAGTAAGACAAGGTATCGAGGTCGCGGATTGGTGGCCCGGTCTCGATCCGGCTGATTTGTGGTTGTCGCAGACCCAGCCACTGGCCGAGCAGTGTTTGGGAGACGCCGCTGGGGCCGTAGACCGTGTAGTGGTATGGGTGGAGACGGTAGGCATGGGCTACTCGGCCGATGTGCTGAGCAGCGAAGGCATCCCGGAATTGCTCGGTCTGCCAGAACTCGGGCGGCACCTGTGGTGGAGAAATGAGCTTGTCTCGTGCGGCTCGCTGGCAGCGGGCGCATTGGCGCTCTTTATTGTCCGCAGCTAAATGCGTGCCACAGCGGCAATAGCGGTATCGTGCTGGCCGCGATCTCATGGCGTCCCTCCAGTGCTGACCGATTGCGGTGAGTCTAACGGGCGTCGATTACCCGTGATTCGGCGTCGGACCAGCCGGGACTGCCTGGCTCGCCGTTGGTGGATATGTCTATCCGTTGTCGGGCATACACCGGGACTTGGCCGCCCGCTTCGATGATCTTTCATGGCCCCCAGGGCCGGGTTGCCCGATCCGCCGGATGAGGTGGTGCTGCCGGTCCACCCCGAAGACGCCAGCCGCTATGGGTGGCGGATCCGGCCGGTAGTGCTGCTCACTCGCGCCGCTTCTGACGGTTCGTCCCGGCCCTGGGTGCCTCCTGAAGGCGTTGCGGCGAGTGGGATTGAGCACGTGGAGGACAAGAGCGAAGTGGCAGGCCGGGACCTAGGTGCGGTGCGGCCAGTGCAGGCGCCTGGTGCACGGGGGGAGCCGCAGTGATCCGGGAAGACCGCGAGCTTCTTGCCGAACTGGCGCGGCTGAACGGAGATATGGCGGCTCTGGCGTTGCGCGTCATGGAGGGCAGTGCCAGTGCTGCCGAGCAGCGGCACTACGCCAAGCGGCTCATTGCCGCAGGTGAACGGTTGCAGCGCCGGGCTGACGGGATGGGCGTCGTCATTGAGGGCGAGGTTGTCGCCGGAGCGCCGATTGCACTTCCGGCGCATACGGTGGCCCCTGAGTGGGAGCGGTGAGTAGTTTATCGGAAACGCGATATCGGCAGATTTCGGTGCAGCTTGAGGAACTCGCAGAGCGGCTTAGCGGTGCGAAGCCCATGGCGCCAGCAGTCCTTGAAGAGTGGACCGTTCAGCTGCTGTCTGCCGTGTTGATGTTGCTGCGGCAGCACCACATCAACAAACGCGGGCAATGCCGATTCTGTGGCTGGACGAGGTGGAAGTGGCGGTTCTGGCGTCGGCGTCGGCGGTGCACGGTGTATGTGGCGCTGGATCATGCGATGGGACAGAGAGCCTTGATGTGGTGTTGTGGACAGTCTTCGAGGGGTTGGGGTGGGAAGTGAGTCTTGCGGACGTGCGGCGGTGGAATGGGAAACAGCGAGAGAGGGATGCGGCCGGTCGGCGCATTCCAGGCGTCATGCGCTCTTCCCGCGGCTGACCGGCTTCAGAGCGGGATCACCCGGGCAGGGCGCGACGACGTGAACCGCTATTCGGCTCCGAATGGCGATCCCATCGAGCCACCGCACGTGATCAGCGGACCTGGTGACGTCGAGATCTGCGATCTGAAACCCAGGTCTGCCAGACTCGCAGGGACGGAGGGCAGAACAGAGCCGGAGGGAACCCGATGGCCGATGAGAGTGACCTGCTTGGTCGCATCCGCGAGCTGGTCGATGCCGAGCATGTCTTGCGGGAACGCCTGGGTCAGGGTGAGCTGAGCAGCGACGAGGAACGTTCGCAGTTGGCCGCGCTCGAGGTGCAGCTCGACCAGTGCTGGGACCTGCTACGGCAGCGTCGGGCCCGGGCGGCCGCCGGATTGGATCCTGATCAGGCGCAGGTCCGGCCGGCGAGCGAGGTCGAGGGCTACCTCAGCTGAGCGGGACGGACAGCTGGGTGGGAGGTGTCAGCGGTGACTGATGTCCAAGCACGACACGTTGAGGAGTGGCCGGCCTTGCGGGTGCAGGAGTGGGCCGACACTCGCGACACGCTGCACATGTGGACTCAGATCGTGGGCAAGATCCGGTTGGCGAAAGCCCCGATGGTCAACCACTGGTGGCAGGTTCCGCTGTACGTCTCCGCGCGCGGGCTGACCACCTCGGCGGTCCCGCACGGCGCTCGTATCTTCGACATCGAGTTCGACTTCTGCGATCACCAGCTGCGCGTCCGGTCCAGCAGCGGCGAGCAGCGCAGCGTGGCTCTGGAGCCGAAGTCGGTCGCGGTGTTCTACACCGAGACGATGGCGGCGATGCGTGACCTCGACCTGGAGGTCCCGATCAGGACCACACCGACGGAGGTCGAGCGCGCCATCCCGTTCGAGGAGGACCACGAGCACGCCTCCTTCGACCCCGTTGCAGCGCAGCGTTTCTGGCGGCAGCTGCTGGCGGCACACCGGGTGCTGACCGAGTTCCGGTCCCGTTTCATCGGCAAGGTCAGCCCGGTGCACTTCTTCTGGGGAGGCTTCGATCTCGCCGTCACCCGGTTCTCCGGTCGCACCGCGCCGACCCATCCCGGTGGGGCACCCAACTGCCCCGACTGGGTCATGGTGGAGGGCTACTCACACGAGGTCAGCAGCTGCGGCTTCTGGCCCGGCGGTGGGGACGAAGGCGCTTTCTACGCCTACGCCTATCCCGAACCCGACGGGTTCCGGGACTACCCCATCCGCCCCGACACGGCCTACTACAGCAGCCAAGCCGGCCAGTTCCTGCTGCCTTACGAGGTGGTCCGGATGGCACCGGACCCCGACCGCACGCTGCTGGAGTTCCTGCAGACCAGCTATGAAGCCGCCGCCGAGCGAGCCGGCTGGGATCGGCTCGCGCTGGAGGACGACCCCGCCCGACGAGCCGGTCCCCGATGAGCCCGGATCAGGTGAAACACGCTGCCGGGCAGCGGGACGTCCGCGCCTGATCGCCGATCGTGTCGCTGCGGCAGGGTGTCGGCGCGCTGCGCGAGCGAGTTGATCGCTGGGACGCGGCGAGCGTCGGCTACGCGTTGATCGCCGCGGTCTTCGAGCCGCTGACTGTGCCTGCCGCGGTGGCCGTACTGATCCCAGGTGTGCTGCTGCTCGCGTGGCGCGCGACACGTCCAGTGCGGCCGCTACCGTCCGGCGCCGTGTCACCGGGGACGGTCGCGCTGTGGCTGGCGTTGGCCGCCGCCGGCGCTGGGTGGTGGCTGGTGGCATTTCTCTGGGGTAACGATTCGAATCACCCGACGCTGAGCCTGCTGCTTGACCCGGTGCTGGAGACCTATCCGGCACGGGTGCTCGGCTACGCCGTCTGGCTGGCTGCCGGGCGCTGGCTGGTGACCCGGTGACTCCGTATGGTGTGATCGCTACCGGGTTCGCCGTGGTGGCGGGCGCGATGCTGGCCGCGCAGCTCCTCGGGGTAGCCGGTCGGTGGCCGTTGCGGCCGCTCGGTGATGCGGTCCACACCGTACTGCGCCACCGGGCGGGCCGGTGGGTCGTGCTCATGCTGTGGCTGTGGATCGGGTTTCACTTTCTCGCCAGGTGAAGCCCGCCGATCACCGTGGCCTGTCCGCCGCGCCTGACTGTCGATCTCGGCTTGGGGGAGACCCGGATGTGGCAGAGTACGGGCAGTCACCAGAGGTTGGAGATGCTCGATGGCGGTGCAACCAGTCGAGGGCGGCGAGGGTAGTGCGGCGTGGGACCGGCTGGAGGATCAGCTCGGCTGGTACGACCGCAAGAGTGTGGCCGCCCAGCAGGCGTACAAGCGGGTCAAGCTCAGCCAGCTCATCGTCGGCGCCGCCGTGCCGGTTTTCGCCGGTCTCCAAGTGTCCGCCGCGCTCACCGCGACGCTGGCCGCTTTCGTGGTCGTTGCCGAGGGTGCCCAACAGCTGTACCAATGGCAGACCAACTGGGTGCTCTACCGCGGTACCGCGGAAGCCCTCAAGCACGAGAAGTACCTTTACCTCGCCGCTGCCGGCCCCTACAGCGGGGCCGACCGGCAGCGTGTTCTTGCCGAGCGTCTCGAAGGTCTGGTTTCGCAGGAGCATGCCAAATGGACGGAATCGCGGCAAAGAGACAGCCACACGTCTTCAGCTCAGCCGAAGCCCAGCTAGTCGTGGCTCGCGTCTTCGAAGCCGCGCGCCTGTACCGCGAGATCCGCGCGGTACAGGCGCGCCGGCCAGTCGACCGAAACAAGGTCACGACTTGGTCCGGAGCACGTTCCTGCGTTGCCGCAACTCGTCCTCGCTGATCTCGCCGCGGGCGTACCGCTCGGCGAGGGTCCGCTCGGCTGAGCTTCGTGCCTGCTGCTTCGGGGACCTGCGGTAGATCACGTACCCGATTGCCGACAGCACCAGCGTCCAGAACAGAATCGGGAAGATGAGCCACCAGCCGGGTCCGCCTGCGCCGGGGCCGTGTCCCCAGCCCGGGTATGCGTACGCCATATCGCTCACCAGTTGTACCAACATCACGATCTCCTTCTTGCGTGTGGCCCGGACTATCGGTGCCTGGCCGTGTACCTCGATATTCCGCCGCCGGTATCGGGATCGTCGTCGGCTGGGCAGACATATTTGGGGTACGCCAGGCGGTGCAGCCACCGTGACTGGCGTACCCCCGCGGAGGTACGCCGGACCGGGCTCGTGCCGGCGAGACCGGTCGGGCTACCGTGCGGCGTGACCACGTCGCTGAACCAGCGGATCGCTGACGAACTGGGCGTGCCCGAGCGGCAGGTGGGTGCGGCCGTCGACCTGCTCGACGGCGGGGCCACCGTGCCGTTCGTCGCCCGATACCGCAAGGAAGCGACCGGCGGGCTGGACGACGCGCAACTGCGCACCCTGCAGGAGCGGCTGCAGTACCTGCGCGAGCTGGAGGAGCGCCGGACGGCGATCCTCAACTCGATCCGCGAGCAGGGCAAGCTCGACGACGCGCTCGAAGCGCGGATCATGGCCGTCGACAGCAAGGCGCGGCTGGAGGATCTCTACCTGCCCTACAAGCCCAAGCGTCGGACCAAGGCGCAGATCGCCCGGGAGGCCGGGCTGGAGCCGCTGGCCGGCGGGTTGCTCGCCGAGCCGACCCAGGACCCACACGCCACCGCCGCGGGATACGTCGATCCCGAGCGGGGTGTGCCCGACGCTGCGGCCGCGCTCGACGGGGCGCGCGCCATCCTGGTCGAGCGCTTCGCCGAGGACGCCGACCTCATCGGACCCCTGCGCGAGCAGATGTGGTCGCGGGGTCGCCTGGTCGCCCGGGTGCGTGACGGCCAGCAAGAGGCCGGCGCCAAGTTCGCGGACTACTTCGACTTCTCCGAGCCCTTCACGAAGCTGCCCTCGCACCGCATCCTGGCGCTGTTCCGCGGCGAGAAGGAGGGTGTCCTCGATCTCTCGCCCGAGCCCGAGCCGGGTCCGGAGCCCGAGAACGCCGGGGCCGCGCCCGTACCGAGCCGCTACGAGCAGGCCATCGCGTCGCATTTCGGCATCGACGATCGGGGTCGTCCAGCCGACCGCTGGCTGGCCGATACCGCGCGCTGGGCCTGGCGCACCCGGATCCTGCTGCACCTGGGCATCGATCTGCGCATGCGGTTGCGCCAGGCGGCTGAGGACGAGGCGGTGCGTGTCTTCGCCGCCAATCTGGGCGACCTGCTGCTTGCCGCACCGGCGGGCAACCGCCCGACGATGGGGCTTGACCCCGGCTACCGCACCGGGGTCAAGGTCGCGGTCATCGACGCCACCGGCAAGGTGGTGGCCACCGAGACCGTCTACCCGCACGTGCCGCAGCGCCGGTGGGACGAGGCGCTGACCGTGCTCACCCGGCTGGTCACGAGGCATCGCGTGGAGCTGGTCGCGATCGGCAACGGCACCGCCTCCCGTGAGACCGACAAGCTCGCCGGGCAACTCGGTATCACCAAAGCCGTGGTGTCGGAGGCCGGCGCTTCGGTGTACTCCGCCTCGGCCTACGCCTCTCAGGAGCTGCCCGAGCTGGACGTGTCGTTGCGCGGCGCGGTGTCGATCGCGCGCCGGCTGCAGGACCCGCTCGCCGAGCTCGTCAAGATCGATCCCAAATCGATCGGCGTCGGCCAGTACCAGCACGATCTGCCCGAAGCTGCACTGTCCCGCTCGCTGGATGCGGTGGTAGAGGACTGCGTGAACGCCGTCGGCGTCGACGTCAACACCGCGTCCGCCCCGCTGCTGCGGCGGGTGTCGGGCATCACCGGCGGGCTCGCCGAGAACATCGTGGCGCACCGCGACGCGCACGGCCCGTTTCGCACCCGGCGGGCCCTGGCCGGCGTCCCGCGGCTGGGTCCGAAGGCGTTCGAGCAGTGCGCCGGCTTCCTGCGCATCCCCGGCGGTGACGACCCGCTGGACCGCTCCGGCGTGCACCCCGAGTCCTATCCCGTGGTGCGCCGCATCCTCGACACGGCTGGTGGCGATATCACCACGTTGATCGGGAACACCGCGGTGCTGCGAGCGTTGCGGCCGACCGACTTCGTCGACACCACGGTCGGCTTGCCCACCGTCACCGACATCCTCGCCGAGTTGGAGAAGCCGGGCCGGGACCCGCGACCGGCCTTCTCGACCGCGACCTTCGCCGAGGGAGTCGACAAGATCTCCGATCTGGAGCCGGGCATGGTGCTCGAGGGGGTGGTCACCAACGTCGCAGCATTCGGCGCTTTCGTTGACGTGGGCGTGCATCAAGACGGCTTGGTGCACGTCTCAGCGATGGCGAAGACCTTCGTCAAGGACCCGCGCGACGTGGTGAAGCCGGGCGACGTCGTGCGGGTCAAGGTGCTCGACGTGGACGTGCCGCGCAACCGCATCGGGCTCACCCTGCGGCTCGACGACCCCGCCGGCACCAAACCGCCAGCCGGCCCGCGCCCCGACCGCGGGCACCGGGCCGCCGCCAAGCGAACGCAGGCTCGTGGCACACCAGCCGGCGGCGCGATCGCCGAAGCACTGCGCCGCGCCGGCTACGACGAAGGCTCACGTGACGCTGGGCAATGACCTTGATCGACCCCATTCCTTGAGGGATGACCGTTTACCGCCGTCTGCTCCGTTTCGATATTTCCCCATTACCTTGCGGATCCGCAGTGCCAGGCTGGGCGATTCTCGCTGTCATATTCGCGATCGGCGCCATCGCCGGTGTCTATCCAGCGGTGGGGACGCTAGGCTGCGGCGGGGATTCCGTGTCGGCCACAGGTCCAGCCGGATCAGGTAGGGCCCGAGCGGGACCACCTCGACCTTGTCCAACTCAAGGTTGTACGCGATCGTCCGGGCGTGGTTGGCGAAGTGCTGGGGCGCCTGACCCGGCAGGATGCGGATGATCAGACCGTTCGTAGGTCCGTCGACTACCTCAACCCCGTACGGAAAATCGACCACCTCAACCACCTGCGGAAAGTAGAAGTTCTGACCGCCGACGAGGCTGGTGCCGGTATGGTTCAGCCCGCACCCGACGAGAATGTCGAGCACCTGCTTGGCGAGCCGCTCTTGGCTAGTAGGCCGTCGGCGAGTCGCCATGACTTTTCCTCCCGCACACACGGATTTCGCAGGGGGACACTGGCTTGTCTGCAGGCCCGGCACCGTCCCTTATGGATCTGAAATCGTTGGGCGCCCTTCCTTCGTTACGAAAAGTTCAGTCAGAATACGTAAATGTTCCGCGCGGTAGCATTGTGTGACCACTGGGAGAATTGCAGTTTCCGGTCGTGTCCGGATGGTTGCGCTGGGTCAGGTAGGCGCGGGCAACTCTGGCATCCATGGCTGGCCCAGCGCTGCGCGGCGAGACGATGCGATCAGCGAAAGCGAGCCAGTGTGGACGCGGGATTGCGCTCCGCTCGCCGTGACGACCTGAACCGCCATTCGGCTCCGAAATACGGGTGTGACCGACCCGCTCTGCTGTCGCCGAGTTCGACACCAG
>JBOHGH010000035.1:0-38882 GCA_050699975.1 Pseudonocardiaceae bacterium
ACGCATCATCCTCGATGATCGAGATAATGCCGCTCATATGCCCACGAGCCGTCTTCAACCGGTTCACCACGGAGCGCTGGCGAATATCCATAAGACCACTATACCCCACCCCAGGTGGGGTGGAGCACAGTCAGCGGGAAGCAGGGCGTCCGCGCATCGGCACCACGACCAGGCAGGCGAACAACCCGCAGATCATGGCCAGCGGTTCCGCATGGGGAATTCGACGGTGATACTGGCGACGTGCGCTGCCCGGTGCTGGTGGGGCGGGACCGTGAACTCGGCGTCCTGCGCAAGGCGATCGAGGCGGCCCGTCGCGTGGCTGGTGGCGAGGTGCTGTTGCTCGGGGAGGCGGGCGTGGGGAAGTCCCGCCTCGTGACGGAGGCCTGCGGGATTGCGCGGGGGGCCGGGCTCACCGTCCTGTGCGGTCGAGCGGTGCAGGCCGAGCGCCCGGCCGCGCTGCGGCCGCTCGCCGAGGCGGTCCTGGCCGGGGTGCGAGCAGGAGGCCTTCCCGCGCACCCCGACGTCGACCCGTTCCGTGCCACCCTGGGTCGCCTGATTCCGCAGTGGGGTGCTGGCGACGGCGCCGGCGATCCGTCGCTGGTCCTGCTCGGCGAGGCGGTGCTGCGCCTGGCCCGGGTCCTCGGCGGGCGCCGGGGGTGCCTGCTGGTGCTGGAGGACCTGCACTGGGCGGATCCGGAGACGCTTGCGGTGGTCGAGTACCTCGCGGACAACCTGCGTGCGGAACCGACGCTGCTGCTGGCGACACTGCGAACTGGCAACGCGAATCCCGCGGTCCGGCTTGCGCACACCCTGCAGGCGCGGAACTCCGCGACCGTGCTCGATCTCGACCGGCTGGACCGGCCGCTGGTCACTGCGATGGTCCAGGCCTGCCTGGGCGACGAGCCGGCGCCACCTGAGGTGGACGCTTTCGTCGGTTCCCGCGCCGACGGCGTGCCGCTGTTCGTCGAGGAGTTGCTCACCGGTCTGACGACAACGGGTGCCCTGTTCCGGGATGACAGCGGCGGGTGGGTAGCCCGTAGCCGGCTCACCCCCCGCGTCCCGCTCACCTTCGGCGAGACGGTCACCCAGCGCCTGGCGGCCTTGCCCGGTGATGCCCGGCGTGTTGTGGAGGCAGCGTCGGTTGTCGGACGTCGCTTCGACTGGGCGTTACTCACCACCGTGACCGGATTGGCCGAGGACGAGCTGCTCGCGGCACTGCGGTCGGCGATCGATGCCGAGCTTGTGGTCGGCGAGCCGGACGGGTTCCGGTTCCGGCACGCCCTCACCCGTGACGCTGTGCTCGCCGAGCTGCTCCCTCCGCAGCGGGCCCGCCTGGCCAGCCGCGCCGCCGACGCGCTCGAAGCCGCGGACCCTGGGCTGCCGGACGGTCGCTGCGAACTCGCCGCCGAATTGCGCGAGCACGCTGGGCAGGCCGACCGGGCGGCGGAGCTGCTCCATATCGCGGGCCGGCGGGCGCTGACCGGTGGTGCGCTCACCACCGCCGAGCGCACCCTGAGCAGGGCGCACGAGCTGGCCGGCGGCGAACGGCGGGTCGCGCTGGACGAGTCGCTGGTCGAGGTGCTCGCTCTCACCGGCCGGACCGACGAGGCCTTCGCCGCCGGCGCGCGCGTGCTGGCGGGGCTGCCTGGGGACCTGGATCGGGCGGCCCGGACGCACCTGCGGCTGGCCCGGGCCGCCGTGACGGCCGGTCGCTGGCGGCTTGCCGACACCCATCTTGATGCCGCCGCCAAGGCCGGCGCCGATCCCGCCGTCGACGCGCTACGCGCGCAGGTGGCCATCGGTGAGGGGCGGGTGGCCGATGCGGTGGCGCTCGGGCACCGCGCCGTCGCGACCGCCGAGCAAGCTGGCGAGTACGAGGCTGCCTGCGAGGCCCTTGAGGTGCTCGGCCGCGCGGCCCGGCTGCGCGACCTGGCCGAGGCGGAGGCGGCGTTCGAACGTGCCCACCGGATCGCCGACGCGCACGGGTTGGCTGTCTGGCGCATCCGCGCACTGCATGAGCTGGGCACGATCGACCTGCACGACTGCCGGGGCGGTGACCGGCTGGTCGCGGCCCGCCAGGCGGCGCTGGCCGCCGGGGCGCTCGCCACCGCAGCCGTCGTGGACCTGCAGCTCTCCGGTGTCTACTGGGGCCGCTATGAGCTGGACGCCCAGCTCGCCGTCATAACCCGGTGCGTGGAGGCGGCCCGGCGGCTGCGGTTGCCCATCTTGCCGATGGCCCTGCTGTACCTGGCGGGGGCGCACGGCGAGTTCGACCGGCTGGCGGAGATGGAAGCCGGGATCGCAGCTGCGCATGCCGCTGCCCCGGACGACCCTGAGGTGGAGGCGGCCGAGTGGGGGCACATCCGCTGGGCCTACTGGCTCGCGCGGGCCGAGGACGCGCGGGCTCTGGACGCCCTGGACCGCGCGATGACGATCTACCGCGGGCACCCGGAGCTGCCGTTCCCGTTCCGGGGCATGTGGGCCCTCCTGGACACGGTGCGGGGCGACGGGGCGGCTGCGCGCGCGGAGGTGCGGGACGGGCCGCAGCTCACCACCCGCTGCAACTGGGTCCTGCTGCGCTATGCCGACGCGGTGGCGCTCGGCCGGTCAGGGCGCGCGGCGGAGGCCGTCGAGGCGTTCACCGTCGCAGCCGCGGCCGGGCCCACGCCGGGCGTTCGCGAGCACCAGCACGTCCTGCGATTGGTGAGCGGCGCAGCGCTGCACGACGGCTGGGGCGAGCCGCTCACCTGGCTGCGGCAGGCGCTGGACTGGTTCGGGGCGCACGATCAGCAGCGGGCCGCAGCGGCCTGCCGGCGGTTGCTGCGGCAAGCCGGTGTCGTGGTGCCACGGCGGGGTCGGGGGGACGCGAGTGTGCCCGACGAGCTGCGCAGCCGTGGCGTCACCAGCCGCGAGATGGACGTGCTGGTGCTGGTGGCCGAGGGGATGTCCAACCCCGAGATCGCGGCCGCGCTCGTGCTCTCACCTCGCACCGTCGAGAAGCACGTCGCGAGCCTGCTGAGTCGAACGGGTGCCCGCAGCCGGACGCAACTCGCCACCATGGCCGTCCGTGGATCGGCTTAACCGGGGGATCGCCCTCGCGGGAATGGGTAGGTCCACCGATCCGACCGGGTGCTGCTCTCCCGGACGCTGGTACCGACCACAAGGGGGTACCTATGCAGACCAGGGTCGACGAGATCGCCGACGGCATCTACCGGCTCTCTACATACCTACCTGACGTGGCGCCACCGGCGGGCTTCACGGTCAACCAGTTCCTGATTGACGCCGGGGAGCCGCTGCTCTACCACTGCGGCATGCCGTCGCTGTTCCCGCTGGTGTCGGCCGCGGTCGGCCGCATCGTGCCGGTAGGGCGGTTGCGGTGGATCGGGTTCGCGCACCTGGAGTCCGACGAGTCCGGGTCGATGAACCAATGGCTGGCGGCCGCACCGGACGCCCAGATCGCCCATGGCGCCCTGGGCTGCGAGCTGTCGATCAACGACCTGGCCGACCGGCCGCCGCGGTCGCTCGCAGACGGGGAGGTGATCGACCTCGGTGGTAAGCGAGTCCGCCACCTCGACACCCCGCACACCCCCCATGGCTGGGACTCGCGGGTGCTGTTCGAGGAGACGACCCGCACGCTGCTCTGCGGCGATGTGCTGAGCCAGGTCGGCGACGGATCAGCGGTGACGGAGAGCGACATCCTGGGACCGGCGATCGCGGCCGAGGACGCCTTCGGCTACACCTCGCTCGGCCCGCACACCGCCCCCGCCCTGCGCCGTCTCGCCGATCTCACACCGCAGGTCCTTGCGATCATGCACGGCTCGTCCTATTCCGGGGACGGCGCCGCCGTCCTGCATTCCGTTGCCGACCACTACGACCAGCGGCTGCGCGCCGCACTCAGCTGAGGAGCACCCACATGTCCGCGATCCCCGAACTCGCCGCCACCCACCACGCCGCGATCACCGTCACCGACCTGGACGCCAGCATCGCCTGGTACGAGCAGGTCTTCGGGTTCACCAAGTTCATGGAGGGGCCGCACCTTGGCGGCTACGCGGTCCTGCTCATCGAGCCCCGGTCTCAGGTGATCATCGCCGTGCACCGCCACGATGCCAACGCCGGGGAGCGCTTCTCCGAGACCCGCACCGGCCTGGACCACATCGGCTGGTCAGTGCCCCGGCGCGAGGATCTCGACACCTGGCAGACCCGGTTGGAGTCGCTCGGCGTCACCTTCACGCCTGTGGTGGACGTCAAGGAGGGCGGCGTCGAGTACTCCGTCATCGTCCTGCGCGATCCGGACAACATCCAGCTCGAGCTGTGCTGGATGCCGGCAGGCTGAGTCAAATCCGCTGTGCTGCCGCCGGTTGCGGGCTGTCCGTGGTGGTGCTCGGTAGTGGCATGTGATCACGGGTCCGGCAGCTGGTCCAGAGCGCGGCCATCGCCACGACCACCGAGGCAGCACCCAGGACGTGCAGCGAGACCAGGACTTCGGGCACCCCGGTGAGGTATTGCACGACACCGAGCGCGCCCTGGGCGCCGACCACGCCGACCAGCACCAGGTAGCGTCGCCAGGCGCGGGCCGGTATACCCACCGCACGAAGGGCGAAGCCCAGGCCGGCGAGCAAGCCGAGGAAGCCGACGAGCAGATCGGCGTGCAGTTGCGCCATCGCCGGCACACCCACCGCGAGCCGGGGAGCGGCGATGTCGCCGGCGTGCGGACCCGCGGCGGTCACCAGTGTCCCGGCGATCAGCAGCGCCGCAAGTACTGCAGTGGCGGTGCCCAGCAAGCCGCGTAGTGCGCCAGGCAGGTGCCAGCGCGGCGGGGCGTCGCCCTCCGCGAAGGCCGCGACCAGCAACACCGCCAGCCACACCAGCACCATCGACACGAGAAAGTGCGCGGCGACGGTCCACCAGGCCAGCCCGGTCAGGACCGTGAAACCCCCGAGGAGGGCCTGTGCTGCGACACCGAGTGGCATCGTCGCGGCCAGCAGGATCAGCCGTCGGCGCCGGGGCCGGACCAGCAGCGCGATCACCAGGCAGGCCAGCCCGACAAGGCCGACCAGACCGGTGAGCAGGCGATTGCCGAACTCGATCCACTGGGTGAGCGCGGCGACGTCCGGATGTGGCTCCGGCACCAAGCTGCCCGGGAAACACTGCGGCCAGGTCGGGCAGCCCAGACCAGAGCCGGTCACCCGCACTACGGAGCCGGTCACCGCGATGCCCCCCTGGGTGATCACCGCAGCGATCGCCGTAGCCCGGGCCAGGGCGGCCAGTGAGCGGTCCAGTGCAGCCGGCACAACCAAAGATGGTAGGTGCTCTCAGCGCGCCGAGTTCGACAAGGGAGCTGTTCGGCTGGCTTCGGGCAGCTCCCTTGTCGAGCTCGGCGACCGGAAGGCTGATCAGCAGCCCGCGGGGTGCGATGACAGGGCTCAGGACAGGCGCAGGGTGCGGGCGGCAAGGGCCCCGGCGGCGGCAGCCCAGGCCAGCAGTATCCCCAGCGCGGCCCAGGGGGTGGCGCCCTGGACCAGGGCCGCGTGCAGCCCCTCGGCCAGCGTGCCGGAGGGCAGCGCGGCGACGAGCACGGACAGCGGGCCGGGCAACGTCTGGACGGACAGCGCGATGCCGCCCGCCACGACGAGCAGTAGCCACACCGTGTTGGCCACCGCGAGCACCACCTCGGCTCGCAGCACACCTCCGAGCAGCACCCCGAGCGCGCCGAACGCTGCCGTGCCGGCGAGGATCAGCAACGCGGCGGGCGCCACACCTGCTGGCTCCGGGCGCCAGCCCAGCGCGGCGGCCACCACCCCGAGCACCACCAGCTGCACCAATACGACCCCGAGTACCGCGAGCATCCGGCCGGTGACCAGCGACCATCGCGGTAATGCCGTGCCGGCCAGCCGTTTGAGCACGCCGTAGCGGCGGTCGAAGCCCAGCGCGATGGCCTGCCCGGTGAAGGCGGTGGACATCACCGCCAGCGCCAGGATGTGCGGAGTGACGTTGTCCGCCCGCGGGCTGGGTACCGGCAGTACCGTCAGCGCAGTGAGCCCGACCAGCAGCCCCAGCGGGATCAGCAGGGTGAGCAACACCTGCTCGGCGTTGCGCAGGGTGAGAACGAATTCGGTGCGGGCCTGGGTGAGCAGCATCCGCGGCAGCCGGCCCCGGCCCGGTGCCGGGGTGAAGGTGCCGGGGGGAAATTGGATCACGACCGCAGTTCCCGTCCGGTGAGCTCGAGGAAGACGTCCTCCAGGCTGCGCCGGTCCACCCGCAGGTCCTCGGCGAACACGCCCTGCTGGGCGCACCACGCCGTCACGGTGGCCATCACCTGCGGGTCGATTCCGCCCTCGACCAGGTACCCCCCGGGACGGGGTTCACTGGCCCGGCACCCCTCGGGCAGCGCGGTGGACAGCAGACCGAGGTCCAGACCGGGCCTGGCCGCAAACCGCAGTTGCCGTTGCGCACCCGCGGTGGTCAGCTCAGCAGGGCTGCCCTGAGCCACCACCCGGCCATGGTCGATGATCACAACCTGGTCGGCCAGCGCCTCGGCCTCCTCCATCAGGTGTGTGGTGAACAGCACGCTGACGCCGTCGGCGCGCAGGCTTGCAACGATGTCCCAGACCAGCCGGCGGGCCTGCGGGTCCATCCCGGCGGTGGGTTCGTCGAGGAACACCACCTCCGGCCGGCCGACCAGGGCGCAGGCCAGCGCGAGGCGCTGTTGCTGGCCGCCGGACAGCCGTTTGTAGGGCACCCTGGCGACGGGTACGAGTCCGAGCACGTCGAGCAGCCATCCGACGTTCAGCGGCCGGGCCGCGCATACCGCGACCAGGCCGAGCATCTCGCCGGCTCGCACGCCCGGGTAGGCCCCGCCGCCCTGTGGCATCACTCCGATTCGGGGACGCAACGCAGCACCGTCGGCGATCGGGTCCAGCCCCAGTACGCGGACCACGCCGGCATCCGGGCGCAGGAACCCCTCGCACACCTCGACCGTGGTGGTCTTGCCGGCACCGTTGGGCCCGAGCAGAGCCAGCACCGTTGCGGGCGGCATGCGCAGGTCGAGCCCGTCCACAGCCCGCACGGTCCCGAATCTCCGCACCAAACCGCGGACCTCGACGGCAGCCGGTGGCGCGGACGGGCTCACGCCCACAGAGCCTAGGTCGTTAGCGCATTCAGCGGGCTCAGCGGGGCTAATGACGTCTCGATAACCCCGCTGAGCCCGCTGAACGCGCTAAACGGCGTAGGACATCGAACAGCGGTGGCGTGCGGCTGCGGACCAGGAGGAGCGGCACGATCAGGGTGACTATCGCGGCGCCGATCGCGGTCGGCACCACCCAGGCCCGGAACAGGAAGTCCGACCCGGTAGGTCCCACCATCACCGCGAGCCACGCCGACGCCGCGGTGGCGGTGGTGCGAAAGGCCGGGTGGGTGGCCGACGCCGCCAGCGGGATCGCGGCCCACAGCAGGTACCACGGATGCACCACCGGCCCCAGCAGTACCACGGCACCCAGCCCCACCCCGAGCCCGGCCAGCGGCTCCATCCTCCCCCGCCAGCATCGCCACAGCAGCAGCAGGCAGACCCCCCCGGCCGCGAGCAGGCCGACGGCTCGGGCCAGCATGAGCACCGAGCTGGTGTGGTCGCCCAGTCCGAGTCCACTGCCGATCCAGCCGGCCAGCAAACCGAGTCCGGTCGCTGCCGATATCCAGCTGCGCACCGCGTTGGGCGTGTCCAGCGCACCAGCCCAGCCGAAGCCCAGCCCGGTGCTCAGCCCGATCGCCACGGTGGTGGCTACTGCGACAACGCTGACCAGCGCCGCCGCCGACATGAGGTCGCGCGGTCGACCACCACGGTGGCGGGCCAGCCAGACTGTGACGAACCCGAGGGCCAGCGCGGCGGGAATCTTCACCTGCGCCGCGGCCGCGATGAGCACCGTGCCGCCGAGCAGGGCCGGACCCACTGCGGGCCGGCCCACCGCTGGTTGACGCAGCGCCAGCTCCAGCCCAACCAGCATCAAGCCGATCATCAGCGCCTCGTTGTGTACCCCGCTGACCAGGTGGAACAACACCAATGGGTTGGCGACTCCGAGCCACAGCGCGAACGCCGGCGACACACCCACCCGGCGGGCCAGGCGCGGCAGCGCCCAGACGATCATCACCAGGCCGGCCACCGCGAGGGTGCGGTGCAGCAGCACACCGAGCACGACGTTGTCGCCGGCGATCCAGTCGATCGGCCGGCCCAGGGTGAGGAAAAACGGGCCGTAGGGTGCCGGCGTGTTGCGCCAGATCGTGGGGATCCCCCGGACCAGCGGGTGGTCCACACCCAATGCGTCGGCCGGGCCGAGCACATAGGGGTCCAGTCCGCGGTTGGCCATCGCGCTCTGCGCCAGGTAGCTGTAGACGTCCCGGCTGAACATCGGCGGGGCGACCAGCAACGGGACCGCCCACATCATCATCGTGCGGTCCAGCTGGGCCCGGGAGATCAGCCGGGCACGTCCGGGAGCGGACAATGCGCCCAGCCACAACCAGGCGAGCACCACCATGGCGATGCCGGTGTAGGCGACCGCCAGCGATGCGGTGGGCATCCGATTGAACAGGCCCAGTACCGGGCGGCCGACCACCGGATTGCCCAGCACCGGAGCCGTGCCCGCACCGAGTGACCCCAGACCCATGAGGAGTGCGCCGACGGTGCCGAACCGGCGCACGGTATCGAGCTGGCGGGACTCGCTCGGACTTAAACCGGCGCCCCCGGAGGGGGTGGCCTGAGCTTCCAGCGCGGGCTCGGCTGCCCAGAAACGGGCACCGACACCCCGCACTTTCCCGGCCACCACGCCGCGAAGGGTAGCCGTGCCGTCGCCGGGACCCTTCAGTGAGCACACTGGGGGTTTGCACCTGCCGCTGAAATACGTAACATGGACGTTGTGAAAAACGTCGGGACGGACCGAACGCCGGTGGCGCATGCGCCCGCCGGTGGGGACGGCCGGACCCGCGAGTCGGTGGCGCGGATGTTGCTGGAGCACGGGCCGGTGACCGCGGCGCAGGTCGCCGAATCGCTCGGCCTGAGCCCCGCTGCGGTGCGTCGCCATCTGGATGCCCTGCTCGCTGACGGGCAGGCCAGCCACCGCTCGGCACCGCGCCGCGGCCCCCGCGGCCGGGGCCGGCCGGCCAAGTTGTTCCTGCTCACCGCCACCGGGCGGTCGCGGTTCGGGCACACCTACGACGATCTTGCGGTGGCGGCACTGCACTTCCTGTCCGAGCGCGACGGTGAGCAGGCAGTTCGCTCGTTCGCCGAACGGCGAGTCATCGACCTGGTCGATCGGCACCGGGCCGAGGTGGCCGCGGCGCCCGACCCGGTCGCGCGTGCCGAAGCACTGGCGGTCGCCCTGAGCACCGAGGGTTACGCTGCGTCAACCGAGCACGTCGGCGCCGGCGCGCAACTGTGCCAGCACCATTGCCCGGTCTCGCACGTGGCCGCGGAGTTCCCGCAATTGTGCGAGGCCGAGACTGCGGCGTTCGCCGAACTGCTCGGCACGCACGTGCAGCGGCTGGCCACCATTGCCCGCGGAGACGCGGTATGTACGACATACGTTCCCGAGGCCCGGGTGCCGCACGGCGCCCGGACGATTGGTCCCACCACAAAGAAACCGGATGGAGGCGTCTCGGCATGACGACTGCTCCTGAGCAGGACGTGCGAGCGCAAACGGCACCGCTCACCCAGGAAGAAACGCTCTCCAGCCTCGGTCGCTACGAGTACGGCTGGGCCGACTCCGACACCGCCGGCGCCACCGCGCAGCGTGGCCTGTCCGAGGCTGTAGTGCGCGACATCTCGGCCAAGAAGAATGAGCCGGAGTGGATGCTGGAGACCCGGCTCAAGGCGTTGCGACTGTTCCATCGCAAGCCGATGCCGCACTGGGGCGCCGACCTTTCCGGCATCGACTTCGACAACATCAAGTACTTCGTCCGGTCGACCGAGAAGCAGGCCACGTCCTGGGAGGAATTACCCGAGGACATCAAGGCCACCTACGACCGGCTGGGCATCCCCGAGGCGGAGAAGGCCCGGCTGGTAGCCGGCGTCGCCGCGCAGTACGAGTCCGAGGTCGTCTACCACAAGATCCGGGAGGATCTGGAGGAGCTGGGCGTCCTGTTCCTGGACACCGACACCGCGCTGCGCGAGCAGCCGGAGATCTTCCAGGAGTACTTCTGCAGCGTGATCCCCGCTGGAGACAACAAGTTCTCCGCGTTGAACACCGCGGTGTGGTCCGGTGGGTCGTTCATCTATGTGCCGCCCGGCGTGCACGTCGACATCCCGCTGCAGGCCTACTTCCGGATCAACACCGAGAACATGGGCCAGTTCGAACGGACACTGATCATCGTCGACGAAGGCGCTTACGTGCACTACGTCGAGGGCTGCACGGCGCCGATCTACAAGTCCGACTCGCTGCACTCCGCGGTCGTCGAGATCATCGTGAAGAAGGGCGGCCGCTGCCGCTACACCACGATCCAGAACTGGTCGAACAACGTCTACAACCTGGTCACCAAGCGGGCCACCGCCGCCGAGGGCGCCACCATGGAGTGGATCGACGGCAACCTCGGCTCCAAGGTCACCATGAAATACCCGTCGGTGTGGCTGATCGGTGAGCATGCCAAGGGTGAGGTGCTCTCGGTGGCCTGCGCAGGCGAGGGGCAGCACCAGGACGCCGGGGCGAAGATGGTGCACGCCGCACCGCACACTTCCTCGACGATCGTGTCCAAATCGGTGGCCCGTGGCGGCGGCCGCACCTCCTACCGCGGGCTGGTGCAGGTCAACGAAGGTAGCCACCACTCCCGCTCCACGGTGAAGTGCGACGCCCTGCTGGTCGACCAGATCAGCCGGTCGGACACCTACCCCTACGTCGACATCCGCGAGGATGACGTGTCGATGGGGCACGAGGCCACTGTCTCCAAGATCAGCGACGATCAGCTCTTCTACCTGATGAGCCGGGGGCTGACCGAGGATGCGGCGATGGCCATGATCGTGCGTGGATTCATCGAGCCGATCGCCCGCGAACTGCCCATGGAGTACGCCCTGGAGCTCAACCGCCTGATCGAGCTGCAGATGGAAGGGGCCGTCGGCTGAGATGACGGCTACCACTGACAGACCTGCCGGGCACGGTTTGGTCGCACACTCGCACGGCGCCGACGTGCCGATGGTCTCCCGGGGGCAGCGGTTCACCTCCTACGACGTGGACGCCTTCGAGGTGCCCACCGGTCGTGAGGAGGTGTGGCGGTTCACCCCGTTGCGGCGGCTGCGCGGCCTGCATCAGGGTGTCGCGGCCACTGGCACCGTGCAGGTCAGCGTGCAGGCCGCTGACGGGGTCACCGTCGAGGACGTGGGCCGGGCCGATCCGCGCCTCGGGCAGGGCGGCGTCCCCGCCGACCGGGTCGCTGCGCAGGCCTGGAGCGCCATGGAGCAGGCCACCGTCGTGACCGTGGCTGCGGAGACCCGGGCCGAGAACCCGGTGATGATCACCGTCACCGGGCCGGGCGCGGGTGAGGTGGCTTACGGGCATCTCCAGGTGCGCGTCGAGACCTTCGCCGAGGCCGTGGTGGTGCTCGACTACCGCGGCAACGGCACTTACGCGGAGAACGTCGAGCTGATCCTCTCCGACGGTGCCCGGCTGACCCTGGTCAGCGTGCAGGACTGGGACGACGACGCAGTACACGTCGCCGCACAGCATGCTCGGCTGGGCCGCGACGCCGTGTTGCGGGCAATCACCGTGAGCCTGGGTGGCGATCTGGTCCGGCAGTCCCCGACGGTGACGTTCACCCAGCCCGGCGGCGATGCCGAGCTGCTCGGCCTGTACTTCGCCGACGCCGGACAGCACCTGGAACACCGGTTGCTGGTCGACCACGCTGTTGCGCACTGCCGATCCAACGTCGCGTACAAAGGCGCGCTGCAAGGCAGTCCGGGCAAACCCGACGCGCACACCGTGTGGATCGGGGACGTGCTCATCCAGGCCGCCGCCGAGGGAACCGAGACCTTCGAGGTCAACCGCAACCTGGTACTCAACGACGGTGCGCGGGCCGATTCGGTGCCCAACCTGGAGATCGAGACCGGGGAGATCGTCGGCGCCGGGCACGCCAGCACCACTGGACGCTTCGATGACGAGCAGCTTTTCTACCTGACCTCCCGGGGTATCCCGGCCGAGCTGGCCCGGCGGCTGGTCGTCCGGGGCTTCTTCGGCGAGATCCTGCAGAAGATCACCGTCCCGCAGGTACGTGAGCGGCTCGAGGCGGCGATCGAGGCCGAGCTGCAGGCGGTGGGAGTATGAGCCCCGATTCCATCCGGGTCTGCGGCCTGAGCGATCTCAAGGAGGATGCGCCCACCGGATTCGAGGTTGACAGCGTGCCAGTGGTGCTGGTCCGCCAAGGCGAGCACGTGTTCGCGCTGGCCGATGTCTGCTCGCACGCCGAGATCGCGCTGTCTGAGGGCGAGGTCACCCGCAAGGGCCTGGAGTGCTGGTTGCATGGCTCGTGCTTCGACCTGCGCACCGGGGAGCCGTCCTCACCACCGGCCTCTGAACCGGTGGACACCTACGCCGTGACGATCGACGGTGACGACGTCTACGTCGATCCGTCCACTCCCACCAACCGCTAGCAGGAGCTGAGAACACGCCGATGGCTACTCTGGAGATCAAGGACCTGCACGTTTCGGTCCGCACCGACGACGAGCAGACCCCCGACAAGGAGATCCTCGGCGGTGTCAATTTGACCGTCCGAGCGGGGGAGACCCACGCGATGATGGGCCCGAACGGGTCGGGCAAGTCCACCCTGGCCTACTCGATCGCCGGGCACCCCAAATACCAGGTCACCTCGGGTCAGGTGCTGCTCGACGGCACCGATGTGCTCACGATGTCGGTGGACGAACGCGCCCGAGCGGGCTTGTTCCTCGCCATGCAGTATCCGGTCGAGGTACCCGGTGTGTCGATGACGAACTTCCTGCGCACCGCCGCCACCGCGATCCGTGGCGACGCGCCCAAGCTGCGCATCTGGGTCAAGGAGGTCAAGGCGGCGATGTCCGATCTGGACATCGAGCCGTCCTTCGCCGAGCGCAACGTGAATGAGGGTTTCTCCGGCGGGGAGAAGAAGCGTTTCGAGATCCTGCAGCTGTCCCTGCTCAAGCCCAAGATCGCGATACTGGACGAGACCGATTCGGGCCTGGACGTGGATGCACTGCGGGTGGTATCCGAGGGTGTGAACCGGTACCGGGCCAGCGGTGACGTCGGCGTGCTGCTGATCACCCACTACACCCGGATCCTGCGGCACATCACGCCTGACCATGTGCACGTGTTCGCGGGCGGGCGGATCGTGGAGTCCGGCGGGCCGGAGCTCGCGGAGGAACTGGAGACTGGCGGCTATGAGCGCTTCGCCGTCAGGGTATGACAGGGGTAACCATCGTGGCTGAACCGTTTTCTGCCAGTGAGCAGGACAAGATCCGCGCCGACTTCCCGATTCTGTCCCGCACGGTCCGCGAGGATCGACCGCTGGTGTACCTGGACTCCGGGGCTACCTCGCAGCGGCCGCGGCAGGTGCTCGACGCCGAGCGCGCGTTCCTCGAGCAGCACAACGCGGCGGTGCACCGCGGCGCACACCAGCTCGCCGAGGAGGCCACCGACGCCTACGAGTCGGCGCGGGCCCGGATCGCGGCGTTCGTCGGTGTTACGCCCGGAGAGGTGGTGTTCACCAAGAACGCCACCGAGGGGATCAACCTGGTCGCCTACGCGCTGAGTAACTCGGGGATCGCTGGGGGCGCGGCCGAGCGCTTCGCCGTGGGGCCGGGTGACGAGATCGTGGTAACCGAGATGGAACACCACGCCAATCTGGTGCCCTGGCAGGAGCTGTGCCGCCGCACCGGCGCCACGCTGCGCTGGTATCAGGTGACCGACGGCGGCCGGCTGGACCTGGACTCGCTGGACCTGTCTGCAGGCATTTCTGGGCGCACGAAGGTAGTGGCCTTCACCCACCAGTCCAACGTGATGGGCACCGTCCCACCGGTCGCGGAACTGGTCCGCCGGGCTCACGAGGTCGGTGCGCTGACCGTGCTGGACTCCTGCCAGTCGGTGCCGCACAGTCCGATCGACTTCGCCGCGCTGGACGTCGACTTCGCGGTGTTCTCCGGGCACAAGATGCTGGGACCGTCCGGGGTCGGGGTGCTCTACGGTCGCCGCGAACTGCTCGAGGCGCTGCCGCCGTTCCTCACCGGCGGGTCGATGATCGAGCTGGTGAAGATGGAAGGCTCCACCTACGCCCCGCCGCCGCAACGCTTCGAGGCCGGCGTTCCGATGACTTCCCAAGCGGTCGGCCTGGGCGCGGCAGTGGACTACCTGTCGGCGGTGGGCATGGACCGGGTCGCCGCGCATGAGCACGTCTTGACCGAGCAGGCGCTGGCCGGCCTGTCGGAGTTCGGCGGCCTGCGGATCATCGGTCCCACCGACACCGAGCACCGGGGCGGCGCGGTCTCCTTCATCCTCGACGACGTGCACGCGCACGACGCCGGGCAGGTACTCGACGACCTGGGGATCGCGGTGCGGGTAGGACACCACTGCGCCTGGCCGCTGCACCGCCGCTTCGGTATCGCCGCGACGGTGCGGGCCAGCTTCGCGCTGTACAACACACCCGCCGAGGTCGAGGCGCTACTGGCCGGTGTGCACGAGGTGCGCCGATTCTTCCAGGTGCCGGCATGAAACTGGAGCAGATGTACCAGGAGATCATCCTGGATCACTACCGCAACCCACACCGCAGCGGTCTTCGCGAGCCCTTCGACGCCGAGTCCTACCAGATCAACCCCACCTGCGGGGACGAGGTGACGCTGCGGGTCGCGCTGGACGGCGACCGGGTGGCCGACGTGTCCTACGAGGCGATGGGCTGCTCGATCAGCCAGGCGGCGACCTCGGTACTGACTGACCTCGTGGTCGGCCGGACTGTGGCCGAGTCGACGTCCACGATGGACGCGTTCATGGAGATGGTGCAGAGCCGCGGCCAGGTGGAGCCCGACGAGGACGTGCTCGCCGACGGGATCGCCTTCGTCGGCGTGTCCCGTTACCCGGCGCGGGTGAAGTGCGCCTTGCTGGGCTGGATGGCCTTCAAGGACGCCGTCGGCCGGATAGCCGACGGCAGCTCCGGCAACGGTGCCAATCGAGCGGAGGCACGATGAGTCTGAACGAGGAAACCGACGTGGTGCGTGGTGCGACCGGGATGCCCGAGGTCCCGGAGCCCGGTCCGGATGGTGGGCTGGCTGATGTCAACGACGTCGAGGAGGCCATGCGCGATGTGGTCGACCCGGAACTGGGCATCAACGTGGTCGACCTGGGTCTGGTCTACGACATCCACGTCGATGAGGGCAACGTCGCCATCCTGGACATGACGCTGACCTCCGCGGCGTGCCCGCTGACCGACGTCATCATGGACCAGACCCGTGCGGCGCTGACCGGTGGCCCCGGCGGGGGACTGGTCGACGACGTGCGGATCAACTGGGTCTGGATGCCGCCGTGGGGCCCGGACAAGATCACTGAAGACGGCCGGGAGCAACTGCGAGCCCTGGGTTTCACCGTCTGAGCGGTGGCCGTAGCGGCGAGGGCGAATAGGCTCTCGACCGTGGCTGCGGATCGGGTGCGGGTCAGAACCGTCTGGTCGACGCTGCTGTTCCTTATCTTGGTCGTTCTCGTTTTCGCCGGGTTGCGGGTGTCCGTTGACGGGCCGAACGTCGCCGCTGGTGTCGTGCCGGAGGATCCCTACGACCGCCGCTACGCCCTGCATCCGGTCCTGGCGTACGCGCACATCCTTACCGGGGTCGTCTATCTGGTCGGCGCGCCGTTCCAGCTCAGCCGTGGCTTCCGGGAGCGGCACTTCACGCTGCACCGGCGGATGGGGCGCGTCCTGGTGCCGGCCGGGATCATGGCTGGGATCTTCGCGATCGTCTTCGGCACCCGGTACCCCTTCGACGGCCTGCTCCAGGCCAGCGCCACCGTGGTATTCGGCGTTTACTTCATCGTGGCCCTGTCTATCGCGTTTGTCGCGATCAAGGGGGGAGACGCAACCCGCCACCGCCGCTGGATGATCCGAGCCTTCGCCATCGGCTTGGCCGTGGGCACTATCCGGGTGTGGATCGGGCTGTTCCAGGGGCTAGGGCTGCTGTCGTTCCAGGACAGTTTCGGCGTGGCGTTTTGGCTGTCGTTCTCGCTCCACGCGCTCGTCGCGGAAGCCTATTTGGCCTGGCGACCGAGCTACGAAGGCGCCCGGATCCCCGTCCCCACGTAGGTGGCTCGTGCGGCGTTGATGACCAGCGCGGTCGTCCGGGTGGGCGGTGCTCACCGGGGCCTGCTCGAGAGGCGAGGCGAGAAGCGCGGCACGGAGTACGTGCACAAGGTCCGGGGGGACTGTTGCCGCGCGCGGAGGTGCCACCGGTGGCAACTTTGCGCGGTCGATGCTGCCGACCGTCCGTGATCCCTCGGAGCCGCAGCCGACGGCGATCGGACTGACGCAGGTCGAGGAGCGCGTCAGCGGCGACCGCGACCCTTTCCGCTGGAGAGCGGTTCCACGACGACCGTGCCGTAGGGGCCGGCGAGGCGCTCGAGATCGTCCGGATCTCCGGTCAGCACCACTCCACCCCCGTGCTCGACTGCGGCGGCAACGGCGTGGGCGTCCGCCAGGTAGGCCGAGCCCACGCCCGCCGCCGCGAGCACTGCGCCGACGAGGCGTGCGAGATCCTTGGTGGTGTCCCTCAGCGTCAGACCGTCCGGTTCCATCCTGGACAACAGGGCATCGAGGCCCTGGCTGCGGCCGACGCCGCGATACAGCTCGGCAAGGACCACCGTGGGTACGACCACCTCGCGACCCAGCCGGTGCGCGGTCGTGAGAACCCGGCGGACCGTGCGCTCACCGGGGTGCGTTCCCTCCAGCACGGCGTTGACGGCCTCGGCGTCCAGCACCACTCTCATCAGGCCGCCGAACCACTCGGCCGCTCGGCAACGCCGCCATCCGCTTCTGCCGACCCGCCGAGCAGCTCGGCGAAGCGGCGCATTTCCGCCTCATCCTCGGCGGTGTCCAGTGGACCCCGTTCGGCAGCGAGGCGATCGAGCAGGGCGCCGAGTGCTTCGTGGCGGCGGAGCCTTGCCAGCTCCCGGCGCACGGCGTCATTGACCCTGCTGGACAGCCCGCCCCCTTGGGCGGTCAGCTCGTCCACCAGGTCGGCGTCGAGCGTGACGGAGACCTTGCGCTTCACCGGCTCGGGCATACCGAAATCCTACAACACTCCTACCTTTGTCGTGGCTCCTCAGTGAGGCAAGACTTCACCGGAGTCTGTGCCAGGCTCGACGGTGTGACCGACGCCGCGGCTCGCTCCCGGGTGAGCGCCTGGTACTACGCCCTGCGCACCACCAACCCGCCCGACGGACCGATCGACGCGGTGACCCGCTGGATCGTGGTCTCCCGCGCCGCCGTGTTGCCGATGACGCTGGTCGCTGGGTTGGTGGCCGGGCTGCTCGCGGCCCGCGCGCCCGGTGTCGACTGGCGCTGGCTTGCCTTGGCCGTCGTCGGGATCGTGCTGGCGCACCTGGCCAACAACCTGATGAACGATCTTTACGACACCAGTGCCGGTTCCGACACCGCGGGTTACCCGCGGGCGCTCTACGCCCCGCATCCGATCCTGTCCGGGCTGGTCACTCGGCGGGCGCTGATCGTGTCGGTGCTGGTGGTCAACGCTGCGGACCTGGCGATCCTCGTCGTGCTCGCGGTGGTGCGGGGCTGGCCCATTGTGGCGTTCGCGCTGGCCGGCTTCGTGCTGTCGGTGGCCTACACCGCACCGCCGCTGCGGCTGAAGAAGCGCGGCCTGGGTGAGCCGGATGTGCTGGTCGTGTGGGGACCGCTGATGGTCGGTGGCACGTACTACGCGGCCGTGGGGTCGATCACCTGGCAGGTGCTGCTCGCGTCGCTGCCCTACGCGCTGCTGTGCACATCGGTGCTGATGGGCAAGCACACCGACAAGATCCCCTATGACGAGCCGCTGGGAATTCGCACGCTGCCAGTGCTGCTCGGCGAACGGCGGGCCCGGGCCGCGACGTTAGCCATGATGGCAGGCTTCTACCTGCTCGTCGTGGTGTGCGTGCTGGTCGGTGCGCTGCCGTGGCCGGCGCTGCTCGCACTCGGGGGGCTTTACCGGCTGGTCAAGGTATGGCGGTGGTTCCGGGTACCCCGACCTGAGCAGCCGCCGCGCCCGGTTCCGGTGTGGCCGCTGTGGTTCGCCGCGCTGGCGTTCGTGCACCTGCGGGTCGCCGGCCCGCTGCTCGTCCTCGGTCTGGCCGTCGCCGCCATCGTGGGGATCTGAGACGGCGCTGGGATGACTCGGTGGGTGCGGGCGATCAGGCACGGCTGGGTGGTCAACGGCGGCGTACCCGGACCTGACGTCGACGAGTTCGCCGAGGCCACCGAGGTAGTGGCGGCGCTGGCCGGACCCCGGCGTGGTGACGCGCTGCTGGCCGTGCAGCATCCGCATCGCACGCGCGAGGCATTGGCTGAAGGCCTTTCGTTGGTGGCGGCGCTGCCAGCGGCACGGCAAGCCCTGGACAGGTTGCGGGCCAGCGCGTATCGCCAGGTGGACGACGTGGTGGCGCCCTATCGGGTGGACGGTCCGGACGGGGTCGCGGTCGGTGTGCTGTGCCTGGTCGATTCGGCCGCCGTAGACGTGCACGGCGTTTCCCGGGTCCGGCACAGCGAGCAGGTCTATCCGGAGGTGGTGGTCGAACGCGCCGCGGTGCTCGCCGGGCTTGGCTGCGCGACCAGCGCGGCGATGCTCGTGCCGGTCGTCGACGGTGACCAGCTGACCGCGGCTGTGCTGCAGAGCATCGAGGCACTGGGAGCGCCGGCAGTGTCGACCACCGATGCCGGCGGGCGGACCCACCGGCTGTGGTTGCTGGGTCCCGGAGCGGGGCAGGACGCCGTGCTCGCCTCCGTGGCGCGCAGTCCGCTGCTGGTCGCTGACGGCAATCACCGGCTGGCCGCCGCGGCGGCCAGCGATCAGTCCAGCCTGCTCGCGTTGGTGACCGGCGGCCCGGCACTGCGCATCGGCGCGATCCACCGGGCACTGGTCGGCACCGGGCTGACCGCTGAGGATCTGGCCGATGCCTGGTCTCGGAAGGGCTTGACGGTGCGCGACGCCACGGATCCAAGCCCACCGGTCATGGTCGGCACCGTGGTCGCACGGGCATCCGGCGCCGACCTGCTCGTCGAACTGCCCGGACCCGACCCGGACGAGCCGGTGCCGAGGATCGATCATGGGCTGGTCGAGCAGTTGCTCATCGCCGACGCGCTGGGCATCGATCCGGAAGGTCCGCAGGTGCATGCCCTACCCGCTGGGCATCCCGCGGGCGCAGGCGTCGATGCCGTGCTGCAACTGGCTCCGGTGCCGTTCGCCGACGTGCTCGCCGTACACGAGCAAGGCCGGCGGATGCCACGCAAGAGCACCTACTTCACCCCGAAACCACGCAGCGGACTCCTGCTGGCCGACCTCGCGGACTGAAGCGGCGAGCCCACCTATCCTCACCCCGTGCGCTTCGAAGGACGGTTCCGCGCTGGGATACAAGACGGCACGACCACCGTGACATTCCGCCGCTGGAAGCGCCCGCAGGCCGTGGCTGGACACCGCTACCGGACCACCGCCGGCATGATCGAGGTGGACGCGGTCGACGTCGTCGACGAGTCCGCGATCACCGACGCCGAGGCGCGGCGCGGCGGGTATCCCCATCGGGCAGCCATGGTGGCCGACCTGCGCGGCGCCCCCGATCTGCCGCTGTACCGGGTGCGGTTTCACCACGCCGGCCAAGACCCCCGCGACGCGCTTGCTGCGCACGACGATCTCGCCGATGCCGAGGTCGCCGAACTGGACCGGCGGCTGGACCGGCTGGACCGGGCCAGCGCACACGGCCCGTGGACGGCCGCCGTGCTGTCCGCCATCGCTGAACGTCCGGCGGTGCGCGCAGCGGAGCTGGCAGCGGCCTTCGGTCGGGACACCCAGCCGTTCAAGATCGACGTACGCAAGCTGAAGAACCTGGGCTTGACGATCAGCCTGGACGTCGGCTACCGCCTCTCCCCGCGCGGCGAGGCCTACCGCAGGCGCACCACCCGTGGTGGGTTGGCATAGTGATTCTTGGACTGCGGGTGGTCATTGTGGTACTGGTGGGCCTCACGGGGCGTCTGTGGCGTCCAGGACGATTTGGCGCGTACGGAGGTGTCCGGTAAGGAGACGACAGCCTCCCTCGTCGTACGCGATGACCTCCAGCCGATCTTCGAGAACGCCGGCGTCCGTGGCACATTCGTGCTTCTCGACGTCGCTCAACGCCAGACCACGATTGTCGACCGGGCGCGCGCCGAGCGTCCGGCGGTGCCTGCGTCCACCTTCAAGATCGCGCACAGCATCATTGCGCTGGAGACCGGAGTGGTACGTGACGAGAACGAGGTCGTTCCCTATGGTGGCCGCCGGCAGCCAATCAAGGCATGGGAGAAGGACATGAGCCTCCGCGAGGCGGTCCCGGCGTCGAACGCGGCGATCTTCCAGGAGATAGCGCGTCGTATCGGGCCGAAGCGGATGCAGGAATGGCTCAATCGCTTCGATTCTCGAGCTGGAGCGGACACCTGAACACGCCCTGTACGGCAAGACGGGCTGGCGCTTCGACGCAGAGCCGCAGCTGGGTTGGTGGGTCGGTTGGGTCGAGCGCGGCGACCGCTACTACAGCTTCGCCCTGAGTATCGATATGGCGACCGACGCAGACGCCGGCAAACGAGTGCCTCTGGGCCGCGAGTTCCTCGCCCGGCTGAACGTACTACCCGCAGTTCAGTAGCGGCCGGTCAGATGGGGGACGCGGCCCGGCGTTCTCGGTTTCGGACACGAAGTCCATATCTCCCCGTAGTAGGTCCACCCGGTCGGAACCTGGGCGCCCCGACACCCAACTGGTGGTGGGTATCGACTTCGCGTGGTGATGCAGCCGGGCCAGCATCCGGGATACCTCTCGGTGCCCCGCGACCGTTCCCGGTGGGCAGATCAAGGACGCCAGCGACAGCGTCACCTCGTGACCGTCGACCCTCCGCAGCTCATCGAGCACGCCGGAGCCGAACGGGACTACGTCGTCGGGATCGCAGATCACGACGAAGTCGTCCCCGCCGATATGACCAACCGCCGCGGAGGGGATCGCCTCGGCCGCATCGGTCAACGCGCAGCCCAGTTCCCGGATCAGGTCCTCGCCCGCGATGAATCCACCCCTGTCGATCACCGCATCGAAGTCGTCCACGTCCAGCCAGCTCACCACGAAGGTGTGCCCTTCGGAGACCTTGCGGTCTACCAGCTCGGCGACCATGTCGCTGCCGGGAAGCCGGGTGAGCGGGTGCAGAGCCGCAGCCTGCTCAAGGTTCATCGTGGCCACGCCCTGGACCACGTCGCCGATGCAGACCGCACCGGCGCACCGGCCGCTGGAGTCCAGCACGATGATGTCGTCGTACCTTCGGTGCGCCACGCTGCTGAGCACAAGCTCGAGTGCGGCAAGCGCGCTGGAGCTGGACTCGAGTACCCGGGGCTCGTCGCCGAGCCGGGCGACCTCTCGCTTGGCGTACAGCGCGTGCCCGAAGGCCCCGCTGATTGCGAGCAGGAACCGGTTGCGGTCCAGCGTGTAGCGCGGTCTGCCGTCGTCATCCAGCAGCACCACCCCGCTGGTGGTCGGCCGATCACGGAGCACCGTGCGGACTTCCTCCCCGGTGGCCGATATCGGGAGAGTGACGGCGGGATGCATGAAGTCCGTGAGCCGCGCCCCGGGCAGACCGCGCGTCGGGGCCGGGGAGACCGGCGCGCGAAACTCCCTGATACCCGAGATCGGCAGGTAGGTCGGGGGACGGCGGCTGGGTGGTGCCAAGAGGTTGCCCTGCGCGATGCCCACCCCGTACTGCCGCAGGGTGGCCACCTGCTCCGGACGTTCCACTCCTTCGGCCACAATCTGCGCCCCGATCCGGGACGCGAGCTGCTGGAGCGCCTCGAGTACGGCCACACAGCCGCTGTCCCGCGGCAGCCCGGCGACGATCTCGCGATCCATCTTGATCAGATCTGGTCTGGCCTCGGCGATCACTGTGAGTGGAAAGTCTCCGGTGCCAATCCCATCCAGCGCGATGCGGTACCCGAGGTGACGCAGCCGGTGCAGCCCGGCGAGGAGCAGCTCAGGCTTGAGCGCGGTGTGCGACGGGTTGATCTCCAGCACCGTTTGGCTTGCCTGCCGCCCTGTGCTGCTCAGCGTGTGGTGCAGCGGAGCGAGCGTCTCCGCTTCGGCGACAACGGTGTCGGCCGTCAGGTTGAGGTGTAACGGCAGCACTGTTTCGTGCTGTGCGGCGTAACGCGCGGCTGCAACGGCAAGCGTCACATCGAGATTTTCCAGTCGTCCGGCGTGCGCGGCTGAACGCAGCAGCGACTGCACATCACGGTGCACGGGTCGGGCCAGCATCTCCATCGCCACTACGCCGCCGGTGTGCAGATTGATCAGCGGCTGAAATGCGAACCGAGTTTCCACCGTGGTCTTGGGCACTGGGTGATAGTGCCGTTCACCATTGTTGTCAGGCAAACGGCCGTGCGGGTATTCACCCGGTATTCATTTCGTCGTAGAAACGGGCAACGGGGTGGTCACGGAAGGTAAGGAACAATGCACCCGTCGCGCTGGCGGTGCCACAATAAAAGTATCCATGAACTCGACGCTGCCGGCCTCCCAGCCACCGGGAACGTCGGCAGCGTCGAGTTCACGACGTCGAACCCCGTTCCGGTCCGTCTGTTCCGTGGAGGGTGTCCAGGATCTGCGGGCCGTACTTGGCCAGCTTGGTCTCGCCGACACCGCTGATCGTGCTGAGTTCGGCCAGAGTTGACGGTGCCTCGGTCGCGATCTGGCGCAGGGTCGCATCGTGGAAGATCACGTACGCGGGCACGCCCTGCTCCTTCGCGGCGGCCGCGCGCCAGGCACGGAGCTGCTCGAACGCCGGCGCTGCGTCCTCCGGCAGATCGACCGGGGCGGCGCGGCGGGGTTTCGCGGCTCTGGCGGCTTTAGCGGCCCGTTCGGGTTCGCGGCGCAGCATTACCTGGCGCTGCCGGCCCAACACCTCGGCACTAGAGTCAGTGAGAACCAGCGTGCCGTAGTCGCCCTCGACCGTGAGCAGGCCCTGGGCCAGCAGTTGGCGCACCACGCCGCGCCACTCACCGTCGCGCAGCTCCGTGCCGATGCCGAACACCTTCAAGGACTCGTGGCCGAACTGGGTGACCTTGGGCGTTTCTTTGCCGAGCAGGATGTCGATCACCTGGCCGGCGCCGAATTTCTGGCGGCGCTCCCGGTCGAGCCGGAACACTGTCGACAGCAACTTCTGGGCGGCGATCGTGCCGTCCCACGACTCCGGTGGTGACAGGCAGGTGTCGCAGTTGCCGCACGCGGTGGCGTGCTGGCCGAAGTAGGCGAGCAGCTGGGCGCGGCGGCACTCGACCGTCTCGCACAGCGCCAGCATCGCGTTGAGGTGGGTAGCCAGCCGGCGACGGTGGGCGTCGTCTCCCTCGGAGGTGTCGATCAGCTTGCGCTGCTGCACAACGTCTTGCAGGCCGTAAGCAAGCCAGGCGGTTGAGGGCAGGCCGTCACGCCCGGCCCGGCCGGTCTCCTGGTAGTAGCCCTCGACGGACTTGGGCAGGTCAAGGTGTGCGACGAAGCGCGCGTCGGGCTTGTCGATGCCCATGCCGAACGCGATCGTGGCCACCATGATCACGCCGTCCTCGCGCAGGAAGCGCGCTTGGTTCGCGGCTCGGGTGCGCGCGTCGAGCCCCGCGTGGTAGGGCAGTGCCTCGATCCCGTTGGCCACCAGGAAGTCCGCGATCTTCTCGACCGACGCCCGGGACAAGCAGTAGACGATGCCCGCGTCGCCGGAGTGCTCGGTGCGGAGCAGTTCCATCAGCTGCCGTTTGGGTTCGTCCTTGCCCACGATGCGGTACTGGATGTTCGGGCGGTCGAAGCACGCCACGAAGTGCCGGGCGTCGGTCAGGTTCAGCCGGGACGCGATCTCGGCGTGGGTTGCTTTGGTCGCCGTCGCGGTCAGCGCGATGCGGGGCACCGTGGGCCACCGCTCGTGCAGCGCGGAGAGGGCAAGATAGTCGGGCCGGAAGTCATGCCCCCACTGCGCCACGCAGTGCGCCTCGTCGATGGCGAACAGCGAGATCGTGCCACGGTCCAGCAGGCTGCCCGTCGACTCGACGCGCAGCCGTTCCGGTGCCAGGTAGAGCAGGTCCAGTTCACCTCTGAGGAAGGCGGACTCGACCTGGCGGCGCTGGTAGGGGTCCTGTGTGGAGTTGAGGAAACCGGCCCGGACCCCGAGGGCTGTGAGGGCGTTCACCTGGTCCTGCATCAGCGCGATGAGCGGCGAGACCACGACGCCGACGCCCTCTCTCACGAGCGCCGGAATCTGGTAGCACAACGACTTGCCGCCGCCGGTCGGCATGAGCACGAGCGCGTCACCGCCGGCGGTGACGTGGTCGATGACCTCCCGCTGCGCTCCCCGGAACGAGTCATAGCCGAAGACACGCCGCAGCACCCGCAGGGCGTCGCTCACGTCGAGACCTGCTTCGCCGACAGCCATCCCGGCGATCCTAGGACCGGTGTCATCGAGAACGTGACTGGTGCTGGTTTGCGGGTCGCGCTGTACTGGCGCACGTGGCGTCCACCGTCATCGCCGCAGCGATGTACCGAGCTGATCCGGGCCGGCCGCACCGCGCAGGCGAAGCCCTCCGGCGGGTCGTCGGCGAAGGTTCAGGCGCGACCCCCGGCTAGCCGCCCTCGCCGAACACGATCGAATTCGGCACATTGCGTGCGTTTATCCGGCAGGGCGGGCAGCTCGAATCATGCCGCCGTGGTGCCCGATGTGCGGCGGGCGAGCACCAGGGCGCCGCGTTTCGTCAGGCGCAGCGGCAGCGGGCCGCGGTCGGCAAGCGCGTCGGCGAACCTCTCGGCCTCGTCGGGCGGCACGAAACGGGCGCGCAGGAATTCCCGGACGGCGTCCCGGTCGGGCAGCGTGATCAGCGGTGCGTCCCAGGCCTGGACCTCGACCGACCCGAAGGTGGCCGCGATCAGCCCCGGCGCGTCCTCGGTATCGAACGGGGTCGGTGCCGGCTGCCAGATCGGCGCCAGTTCTGGTGAGTCGGCGCGGGAGATCGTGCCGGCGACGAACAGCCCGTCGGGCCGCAGGACGCGGCGCGCCTCGCGCAGCCCGAGCTCGGGTCGGTCGAGGTGATCCAGGACGTTGACCGCGACGACGGCGTCGGCGGCGGCGTGCGCAACCGGAAGCGCGGTGACCTCCGCGCGCATCGTCGGTCCGTGCCGGTGCGCGGCCCGGACCATCGCGGCGGCGGCGTCGATGCCGATCACCTGCAGCGGACTGCCGGCGGCGGTGGCGGCGAGTGCCCCGTCGCCGCAGCCGATGTCGAGCACCCGCACGGCGCCGGCGTCGAGGAGGAGTTGCACGATCCGGGCGTGCAGGTCCGCCCCGGGCGTGCCATGCGTCGCGGTGACGTGGGTTCCGAGCCGGTAACGGCCGGGGTCGGTGTCATAGTCGCGTCTGGTGGGCACCGGGGCATCGTCGCGCCAGGGCGTCCGACGTACCAGTGGGTTCCGGCGGTCGACCCGATCGTCGGGAGAAGAAGTCGTGGGCGGTCAGCCGGGCCGGGCTGACCCGGCTGACCGCGGGCCCTCGGGCGCGGCAGTCAGGGTTGTCGTCCCATGAAGCCGAGGAGGTGGTCTAGCACCGGAGCGTCCTGGGCCACCTCGATGACGTGACCGAAGGGCTTGCCCTCGCCCCGGTACTGGTCGGGCAAGGTCGCACGCGCTCGTTCCAGCGTCACGGGGTCGGTGCTGACAAAGTCCGCGGGGTCACCTTCGAAGATCCGCCCGTTAGCCGCCGCCGCGAACACCTGGAGCCACCCGACGATGTGGTTGGTCAGGGCTTGTACGTCGTACTCCGGGCAAGGTGTCGGCGCGCTCAACTGCTCGGGGCGGACGGCGGCAAGTAGCGCCGTGTCCTTGGCCAGCACGCTTTCCAGTACGTCGACGTCACTCAAGGCCCCTCCTTTGGAGTCCCAGAACCCGGCGGCGTCCGAGACATCAGCCGGGGCCGCCCACGATAAGCGCCTTAGTCAACACGCTCGTTCTCGCCTGGTGGTTCTGGGGAGCTGGACGGAGCCTCCCGACCGAGGCGGCACGGGTGAGTGCCCGCCCGGCCGACCACGCTGACGTCGAGTTCGGCGCACTGAGTGCACTCCGGGGAGTGTTGCGTTACTGTCTCGTCGTTTATCAGCTCGCGGCAAGTCCGGTGAATAGGTCGTTCTCGAAGGGCGGTGATCCGGTGGTGTCGTGGGCCCGGATGTAGGTCTCGGTGCTGAATGCATGTGTGAAGAGGTCGACGGGCAGTTTGCCCGCCAGCGAGCTGCCGATCTGGCTGGCGTGGGCGTGGAGCGCTGTTCGTTTCCGCTTGATGACGTGACTGACATCTACGGTCGTGGTGATCCGTTGCTCGATGCGTTCCAGCAGGTCGGGGTCCGGGATTTGGCGCTGGATGCCGACCTTTGCCAATGCCTGGTTCACGCGGTGCCAGTAAGTCGTGCCATGCGCGGTGAAGTACATTTTCGCGGGGATTCCGCTGGTCTTCACGGCCAGCGCTGTGGCCCTAGCCGCGTGCAGGTGGTCGGGATGCTGGGAGGTGCGGCCCGGGTCGTAGGTGACCACCACCTGTGGTCGGTAGTGTTCGATGAGCTGGGCGAGGCGGGCCGCGGCGGTGTCGATCGGGACGTTGCAGAAAACGTCGGGTCGATGCCTATGGTCCCAGTCTGCGATGCCGGAATCGTGGTAGCCGAGCAGCTCGAGGTGGGTGACGCCCAGGTGCTGGCAGGCGGTGCGGAGTTCGGCCAGCCGGGTTTTCGCCACCTGATGGGTGTGATGGCCTTCGGCACCGGGCTTAACGCCGCCGGGGCCGTCGCCGAGCTCCCCGTTGGTGCACGTCGCCACAATGGTCTGCACACCCTCCAGGGCGTAACGGGCGAGGATCCCGCCGGTACTGGTGGATTCATCGTCAGGATGGGCGTGGACCGCCATCAACCTCAGACCGGGGGCGCTGTCGGTCCTGACCGCCCCGACGACCATGGCCAGGTACTGTAGCGGGCTCCGGCGAACCCGCGTGGTCGGTCGCGCTCCTTGATCTGGACCTCAGGACAGACCATCGCGGGCAGGAGGGCCCGACACACCGGGCAGGAGGGCCCGACACACCGGGCAGGAGAGCCCGACACACCGGGCAGGAGAGCCCGACACACCGGGCAGGAGAGCCCGACACACCGGGCAGGAGAGCCCGACACGCCGGGCGGGTCAGCTTGGTGATATGCGGATGGCCAGGTGTTCGTCCGGTGCGCCGAAGCGCTGCGGGTGGATGATGTGCGCGAGGATCTCCGCGCCGTCGACGATACGGGGTCCCGGTCGGCTGAAGTACGAGGTTGCGTCAACCGCCCACACGCTGCCCTCCCGCACCGCCGGCAACTCGTGCCAGCCTTGCGGCAGCCGTGCTCGCGGCAACTCGCGCAGGGTGTCTTCCGCGTAGTAGCCGCAGGGGGCGAGCACGATCACTTCCGGCGCATAGGCGCGAATCTCTTCGGCGGTCGTGGTGCGCGACGGCGCACCTGCGTTGCCGAACGTGTGATCACCGCCGGCCACCGCGATCTGCTCGGGGACCCAGTGCCCCGGCGCGAACGGCGGCTCTAGCCATTCCAGAACCAGTGTTCGCGGGCGGTGTCTGACATCGACGAGGGCACGATTCAGCGCGTCGAAACGCGTTGCCAACTCGGCGATCAGCGCTTCGGCCCGCGCGCCGGTGCCGGTCAGCCGGCCGACGGTGCGGATGTTGGCGAGAACGTCTGTGATCGTGTTCGGCTCCAGCGAGACAACCTCGACATCCGTGGAGAACATCCGTGCGGCCTGCTCGACCTCCCGGTAGCTGACGGCACAGACTGTGCAGAGCTCCTGCGTGAGGATCAAATCCGGCTCGAATGCGCGGAGTTGGGCTTCGTCGAGATCGTAGATCGAGCCGTGCCCGTCTAGCTGCGAGCGGACGGCGTGGTCGACCTCGGCGCTCGTCATCGTCCGGTGCGAGATGCGGCTCGCGGTCAACTGCGGCTTGTCGAGGACGGCCGGCGGGTAATCGCATTCGTGCGTGACGCCGACCAGTGACCCTTCCAACCCGAGCGCGCACACGATCTCCGTTGCCGAAGGCAACAGCGAGACGATGCGCGGCGTTGCTCTGCTCATCGAGCTGAGGTTAGCCGTCCTCGGCCAGGCGCGCGGCCATCTGATCACCGTATGGTCTGGAAGCATGTCCGCGGATTCACCCTCGCCGTTCACCGAGACCACCGCGAGGGCGCGGCACGCCGCGTTCGCCGAGCTGGCGTTGGCCGGGCCGGTGCAGCGGGCTGTGCTGTTCACCGGCGCTCCCGTCTGGCTGGTGACCGGGTACGCCGAGGCCCGCGAGGTGCTGGCGCACCCCGACTTCGTCAAGGGCGGCCCAGGCGGCGGACCGCACCGCGATGCCATCCCGGCCCACATCGCCGCGGCGATGAACCAGCACCTCTTAAGCGCCGATCCACCCGACCACACCCGGCTGCGGCGCCTGGTGTCGGCGGCGTTTACCCGGCGCCGGATCGACGCGCTCGAGCCCCGAATCCGGCAGGTCACCGACAGGTTGCTCGACGACATGGCGGTCGCCGGGACCGGCGGCGCACCCGTGGACCTTGTCAGAGCCTTCGGATACCCGCTGCCGATCACCGTGATCAGCGAGCTCCTGGGGGTGCCTGCGCGCCAGCAGGACGAGTTCCGGGAGTGGTCGACGGTGGTCTCGAACGGCTCGGTGTTCCCCGCCGAGACCTTCGTCGATGCGGCGACTGCGATGGTCACCTATGTCCGCGAACTGATCGCCGAGAAGCGCGCCGACCCGTCCGACGATCTGCTGTCGGCTCTCATCGCGGTGCGCGATGGAGGCGACCGACTGTCCGAGGACGAGCTCAGCTCGATGGTCTTCCTGCTGCTCGTCGCCGGCCACGAGACCACGGTGAACCTGATCTGCGGCGGCATGCACGCGCTGTTCACCCACCCCGGTCAGCTCCACCTGCTGCGCGCCGAACCCGACCGGTTGCCCGCGGCTGTCGAGGAACTCCTCCGGTTCGACGGGCCGCTGCAGGTGGCACTCCCGTCGGTGGCGACCGCACCGGTACGCATAGGTGGCGTCACGATCCCGGCCGGCGAGGTGGTGCTGCCGGCATTGCTCGCCGCCAACCGCGACGCGAAGCGGTTCCCGGAGCCGGCGCGGCTCGACATCACCCGGCCACCGGCGCAGCACCTCGCCTTCGGCCACGGCATCCACCACTGCCTCGGCGCGCCGCTGGCTCGGCTGGAGGGCAGGGTCGCGCTCGGGGCGCTGATCAACCGGTTCCCGCGGCTTCGCCTCGCCGTGCCGGCCGACGAGCTCGCGTGGCGGCCCGGCTTGATCCTCAACGGGCTCGCGGCGCTGCCCGTCGCCCTGGAGTGATCGGCGGCCTCGGACCGTCCGCGAGGTCAAGGACTACTGGGACGATAGGTACATGCCGGTGGCCGGTAGGGCAGACCCCAGGCCAGCCACGTCGGACTTGCTGAATGACGAGGAGAGGAACTCTCAGTGACGACGAGTATCACGCTCGGCATGATCGGATGCGGCAACATCGGGTCGGAGTTCGTCGATGTCCTCGACGAACGTCGAGCGGCTATCGCCGCGACGAGCGGGATCGACCTGAGGCTTACCCGAATCGGCGTCGCTGACCTGGGTAAGTCACGTTCCCCCGCGGTCGGTTCGCGAGTCCTGACCGATGACGTCGGTGAGGTGATCGACGATGACGAGATCGACATCGTGGTCGAGCTCGCCGGCGATGTGGACGGGGTCCGTGACATCGTGCTGCGAACCCTGCGCAGCGGTAAGTCCGTCGTCACCGGGAATAAGGCGTTGATCGCCTTGTCGGGCCCTGAGCTGTTCGCCCAGGCCCGTGAGTCGGGAGTCGACCTGCTGTTCGAGGCGGCCACGGTTGCGGGCGTCCCAATCCTGCGCCCGCTGCGCGAGTCCCTGGTCGGTGAGGAGGTGACCAGCATTGCCGGCATTCTCAACGGGACGACGAACTATGTGCTCTCACGGATGGCGAACGAGTCCATGGACTACGACGCTGCCCTCGCCCAGGCGCAGGCACTGGGGCTCGCCGAGCCCGATCCCACTGCCGACGTTGAAGGCATCGACTCGGCGTCCAAACTCGCGATTCTGTCCTCAGTCGCCTTCAACCACTCCGTGCCATTCTCCGCCGTCCACAGCGAGGGCATCGTGGGAATGGATCGTGCTGACATGGAGATCGCCGCCGGGTTCGGGTATGCCATCAAGTCACTCGCCGTGGCAGAGGCTCGCTGGGACGACGGTCAACTCGTGCCATGCGTGCGGGCGCAGATCTTCCCCGCGCTGGTACCGCTGAGCCATCCACTCGCTTCCGTGCATGATGCGTTCAACGCTGTTTTCGTGCGCGGGCGCGATGTCGGTGAGCTGATGTTCTATGGCCAGGGTGCGGGGCGACGTCCCACTGCGTCTGCCGTCCTCGGTGACGTCGTGGACGCCGCTCACAACCGGATCAGCGGTATCAGCCGGACAGTCCCGGTGGGGCCTCCGGCGGCCATCGGGTCCGTCGATGACATGAGCTACCCGTACTACCTCCGGCTGGACGTGGCGGACGCTCCCGGGGTGTTGTCGGAGGTTTCGGGGGTGTTCGGGGCGCACGGGATATCGCTGCGGGTAGTCGAGCAGCATGACTCGGTAGCGGGGGTGGCCCGCGTCGTCTTCGTGACCTATAGAACGACCGAACGGGCGTTCCGCGCCGCCATGGCCGACCTGGTGTCGTGCGCATCCGTGCGGCGGACCGGACAGGTGCTCAGAATCTTCGCTGACTAGCGGCGGGTCGGAATACTTCAGCACCCGGGTGGTTGTATCAGGTGCCATTCCGCAATTTCCACATCCGCAGTGGCGGCACGAAGGACGGCGAGACATGAAGGGCGACCGGATCGAGATCGTGATCGACGCCGGCGGTTCCACTCGTACCTACCAGATCGAGGCCACCCGCGCTGGCCGGCGGGTTGAGACGACCCACGGCCGGGGCGTCGTCGAGGTCACCGAGGTCACCCGTAATGGGAGGCCGGTGCGCACCGCTCGCTTCATGGCCAGTCGGGTCCTGGCCCTGGTCGAGTATCCCGCCGAGGACCCCATCACGCCGGACCGGGGCGCGGGCGCAGCAGACCCGGGGATGGCGGACGGGGTGGCATCGAGCCGATCCCGGTCGGCGATCACAATCCCTGCGGCCCGCTCTGCGGTGGAGGGATAGTCGACCGGTTCAGCTGGTGGCGAGCCCGATCTTGACCGCTGTGGCGTACTCATCGTCGATGAGTACGACCTCGCGGCCGGCGCGGTCAAGGAGGCTGGCGGCGATGGAGGCACGCAGGCCGGTGGCGCAGTGCACCCACAGCTGGGCGTCGGGAACCTCGTCGAGGCGTTCGATCAGAGAGTGCAGTGGCACGTGGACCGACCCGGACACATGCCCGCAGGCACGCTCATCGTCGCGGCGCACGTCGAGCACCACCGGCCCAGCACCCTCGGCGCCACTGGCCCCCTGATTGTGCTGCGCGGCGAGGTCGGCGAAGGACGCCTGCCGGTAGGAGCGCAGGTCGTCCCCGGCCGCGAGCTCACCGGGAGCGCCGACAGCGGCGCCGGCGGGGCGGTCGATGCCGATGCGTACCAGCTGGCGCTGGGCGCCGGCGACCTGTTCGGCGGTGTCGCCGATCAGGGTGAGTGGGGTACCCCACGGGATCAGCCAGCCCAGGTAGGTGGAGAACTCCTGGCCTAACGCGATCCCGATGCTGCCGGCCAGGTGTTCTGTGGCGTAGGCAGTGCGGTCGCGCAGGTCGACCACCCATTCCCCGGCCGCGATGCGCTTGTGTAGCTCGTCAGGTTCCACCGGTTCCGGCGCCGACAGGTCCGCTGGTCCGGGACCCTGCCGGTTCAGGGCGGCCATGTGGGCGTAGTAGCGCGGGTACGCGGTCAGCCCGGCGACCAGGCGAGTCACGAAGGCGTCCTCATCGTCGCCGGTTAAGGCGTCATTGCGGGCCCGTTCTTGGCCCATTGTGCTGCTCTGCGCGCCGCTGGCCGACCCGGACGAGCAGAAGCTGCCGAACCCGTGGGTGGGGAATACCCGGGCGTCGTCGCCGAGCAGGCCGGCCAGACGCCGGACGGAACGGAACTGGGCCCGGGTCAGCTCCTCGGTACGGGTCGGATCGACCAGGTCGGTGCGCCCGACGCTGCCGTAGAGCAGTGAGCCGCCGGTGAACACCGCCGGCGGCTCATTCGGGGCATCCTGCGGAGCATCGATGAGGTAGGTGAGGTGGGTGTCGGTGTGCCCGGGGGTAGCCACCACGCGGATTCGCAGCCGCCCGGCGGTCACCTCGTCCCCGTCGTGCACCGCGTGCCGCGCGAAGGCCACTTCGTCGGCAGCGGCCAGCACGTACCGCGCGCCGGTCCGCCTGGCCAGCGCGTAGCCGCCGGTGACGTAGTCGTTGTGCACGTGGGTCTCCAGCACCACAGCACACGTCAGGCCCTTAGTCGCGAGCATTGCTTCGAGTCGGTCCAGATCCCGTTGGGGGTCGATGACCACCGCGGTGACCCCGTCGTGGGCGATGTAGCTGCGGTCTCCCAGCTCGCTGGTCTCGACCACCTCGACGTCCGGCACCGCGGAGCTCCCCATCACTTGTCGATATGTGCGAATGACCGTACATTACGCAAGGACGGAGAAACCGGCAAGAGTGCCAGCGACGGAGTGAGCATGGCGACGCCCGCACGCGCGGAGCAGGTGTCCACCTCGGGGCCTCGCGCGGTGGACCGCGCCAGCGCGCTGCCGTTATGGGCCCAGGTGCACACCGACCTGCGGCGGCGCCTGGAAGCCGGCGAGTTCACCGGCGTCTTCCCCGGCGAGCTGGCCCTGGTCGCCGAGTACGCCGTCAGCAGACACACCGTGCGTGAGGCGCTGCGCCGGCTGCGCTCGGACGGAATCGTGACTTCTGAGCGTGGCAGGTCCCCGCGGGTGACCGGGCCTGCGGTAATCGAGCAGCCGCTCGGCGCCCTCTACAGCCTGTTCGCGTCGGTCGAGGCGGCCGGGCAGATCCAGCGCAGCGTCGTGCGCGCGCTGGACGTGCGCGCCGACGGGATCGTCGCAGCCCGCCTCGAGCTTGAGGAGTCCGCACCGCTGCTGTACCTGGAGCGGCTGCGCCTGGCCGGCGAGGCTCCCCTCGCCGTGGACCGGGTCTGGCTCCCGGCATCGCTGGCAGCACCGCTGCTCAAGGCTGACTTCACCCACACTGCCCTCTACGACGAGCTCGCTCGCCGCTGCGGCGTCCGGCTCTCCGGAGGTCGCGAACACCTCCGCGCCGTGGTCCCCACCGCATCGGAACGCGCCCTGCTGGGGATCGGCGCCGGTGTCGCAGCCTTCGCCATCGACCGGCTCGCCTGCTCAGGAGGGCGTCCCACCGAGTGGCGGCACACTCTCGTGCGGGGTGACCGGTTCAGCGTCAGCGCCCAATTCTCCGCCCGCGACGGATACCGCCTCGACGGCGCCGGCCTCGATGCGCGTCGATGAGCACCCTCACCGCAATCGGACTCGGCCTGCTCATCGGCGCGATCCTCGGCGCACTAGGTGGCGCCGGGTCGATCCTCGCGGTCCCGGCCCTCGTCTACCTGCTCGGCCAGAGCGCCCAGGACGCCACCACCAGCAGTCTCGTCATTGTCGGGCTCACCGCACTTGTCGGCGTCGCCAGCCACGCCCGCTCCGGGAACGTCCACTGGCGGACGGGCATCGCATTGGGTGTCATCGGCATCATCGCTGCCGTTGCCGGGACCGCACTGAACCGCCGCGTCGACGAGCATGTCCTGCTCCTGGGCCTCTCGGGCGTCATGATCCTGACCGCCGGCGGAATGCTCCTCCGTGCGCGCCGAGAGTCCCGAGGTCACGACGGTCATTCCGGCCCCGCGGCCGGAACAGGTGCCGACACCACCGCGCGTGCGCCCGACCGCGCGCCCCAGCAGTGGCACACCAGCACCGGAGCAACCGTCCAACTCGCCCGCCCCGCCACCGGCTCCGCTTCGCGCTGTGAGCAGCAGCGACGACGCGGCCGGACGGTGCTCGTCGTCAAGGTGGTGCTCGCCGGACTCGCGGTGGGGTTTCTCACTGGCTTCTTCGGCGTCGGCGGTGGGTTTGTCATCGTCCCAGTCCTCGTCCTGGCCCTCGGCCTGCCCATGCCCGCAGCCGTGGGCACCTCTCTGGCCATCATGGCCATCAACTCCGCCGCATCGCTGGCCGCGCGCGCCGGACAGGCACATTTCGACTGGGCATTGATCGTCCCCTTCACGATCGCCGCGATGGCCGGCTCGCTCGCCGGCAAAACCATCGCCGACCGGCTGCCCAACACGGCACTCAACCGGGCCTTCGCCCTCCTGCTGTTCGCGGTGGCGACCTACATCGCCATCCACAACGTGCCGTCACTCAGCTAGCAACCGCCGATCCCGATCATCCGACGCGGCTGACGAACTCGGCGACCTGCTGCACGTAGCGGCGGTAGCAGCTCAGCGCCAGCGGTACGGCCGCCGTAACCTTTCGCAGGTCGATCTCGAGGTACTCGTGCACCAGGATGTTGCGCATGCCGACCGAGGGAAGCAGATCGTCGCGTAGCTGCTTGTCGATCATGCCGCATTCCTCGGCGAGCTCAAAGGACTCCCGATAGGAGGTGGCGACGCGCTGCAGGAGGGCGCCGACGACGTGCTCGTTGATGGCGGTGGCGAGCTCCACAAGCTGGGTGAGGACGCGCTCGACGCCGTGCCGGAGCATCCGGTTCTCGGTCAGTGGCGGCGCACCCGCGGCATCGACTTCGGCGAGGTCGTCGAGGAGTCCTCGCATGACCGACAGCCTGGCCTGGACAATCGACGGGTCGAGACGGCGTGGCGTCATGGGCGATCCGCCATCAGTGCCAGATCCAGCCGCCGCATCCACTCGGTGCCCAGCCGCTGGCCGCTTGCCCTCATCTGCTGCCGCGCGAACTCACCCGGTCGGTACTCGTACAGCGGGTCGCCGGGAACCAGCGCATGCTGACGCGCCACCGGACCGGCCCGATCGAGATCGAGCAGGTCGACGCGGTCGCTGTCGACCAACTCCATGAGCGCGTAGATCACCGTGACCACATCGAGCCCGGTCCGCGCGCGCGAACCGACCGCGACATCGAGATCGCGCGCGTCGGGCTGACCGCGCGACGCACTGCCGAACATCACAACAAGCGAGAGGCCATGCACCTCGGCCAGGGCCTCGAGGCGGCCGTCAACGGCGGCGCCACGGAGCCGCTGCGCCGCATCGATGGGACTGACTGTCACGTTGCCGAGCATAGTTCAGCGGTGGCATCACCCCGGTCCGCCGCATGTCGGGTGCTTGTCACGCGGGTAGCTGCGGATCTCGCGCCTGGCAGGCTGCCGCGCGAGCACGGCAGTGGCTTGATCGACCTAGGTTGCCGAACGCCTTTCCGGGTAATGTCGTTATGACGAGTGCGCTGGGAGACGGGACGATCCAGGTCCGGTCGCCGGCACCAGGAGGGGCGCACCAGTGAGCCGGTGGGCAGCGCGGGTCATCGTCGCGCTGCGGTTCGTCCTCGTGCCGATGTGGGTTGGCGCCGCGGTGCTCGCCGTGTTGTACCTGCCGTCACTGGCCGAGGGTCAGGATGGCGCGATCGGTACCGATCTGCTTCCCGCCGACGCTTCGGCGCTGGAAGCTGAGCTGCTGTCCAAGACGCAGTTCGGAGGTGTTCCGTTCGTCGCCCGCACCGTGGTGGTCCGCCACGAGCCGGCCGGGCTGCCGCCCGGGGCGGTGGGCCAGGCGGTGCAGACGGCGCGTGACGTCCTGGACGGCCGGTTCCCCGAGCTGCCCGGGCTCGCGGCCGTGATCCCGCTGCCTGACACCGCCCTGCAGCCGGGTTCGGTACCCACCACGATCCTCTACTTCCTGCATTTCCGGCCCGGTACCGGCGGCACCGAGTCCGTCGAGGTCGCCCGCCGCTTCGCCGGGTACGTTCGGGCGGGGCCGGGGGAGTTCGTGGGCGTTACGGGTACCGTGCCGGCCACTGTCGCTCGCTCGGCGGTGATCAAGGAATGGGTGCCGGTCATCACGCTGGCGACGATCGTGCTCATCGCGGTGGCGGTGGGTCTGTTCTACCGGTCGCCCATCGCGCCCCTGGTGACCCTGCTGACCGCGGGCATCTCTTTCGTCGTTGCCTCCGGGGTCCTGGGATGGCTCGGCCAGGTGCGTGGGCTCGTCGTCCCACCCGAGGTGGAACCGGTCGTCGTTGCCCTGATGTTCGGGGTGGTGACCGACTACTCGATCTTCTTCCTGTCGCACTACCGCCGGCACCTCCGGGAGGGGCGCGCGTCCCGGGACGCGGCCCGGGACGCGGCGTCGGAGGTCTCCGGCATCGTCGGAGTCGCCGGTCTCGTGGTGGCGGTGTCCACCGGCGCGCTGGCCTTTGCTGAGCTCTCGTTCTTCCGGGTGTTCGGGCCCGCCCTGGCCGTGGCCGTGCTCACCGGCGCGCTGGTGACGATCACGTTCGTGCCGTGCGTACTCGCCCTTCTCGGGCGCTTCGCCCTGTGGCCGAGCATCCCGAGGACCGGCCCGGAACGCGACGCCGAGGTCCGGGCGGGCACGGCGGAGTCCCGGACCATGCGCGCCCGGGTCGCGCGCTTCGCGGTCCGGCGCCCGCTGGGAACCGTCATCGCCTGCGTCCTGCTCCTTGGGGCGGCCGCGGTCGGGCTGGTGCGGTATAACGTGGGCAACCCGGTGATCCAGTCGCTGCCTGCTGACGCCGGCCCGCAGCGGGCGTATGACGTCGCGGCCACCGGTCTCACGGTCGAGGGCATCGTCGCGCCGACGGTCGCAGTGGTCCGGGCGCCGGGTGCCGTGCTGGACGCCGGCAAGCTGGAGGAGTTGAAGCCCCTGCTGGCCAGCGTGCCCGGGGTAGCCCGCGTCTACGGGCCGGACGACGCGCCGCCCGGCCTGGCCGCGCAGGCCGAGGACGTCTTCGTCGCCCCTGGCGGCGACCTCGCGCGGTTCCTTGTCGTCTTCGGGGGCGATCCGCTCGACGGGCCGGCGGTTGACTCGCTGCGCGCCATGCAGGACCGCGCTCCAGCCCTGCTGGGCGAGGCCGGTCTGGGTGACGCGGAACTCCTGCTCGGCGGCGACACCGCGATCACCGTGAACCTCATCGACCGCACGATGCAGGATCTCGGGCGGGTGGCACCGGTGGCGCTGCTGGGCGCCTTCCTCGTGCTCGCCCTGTACCTGCGTTCGCTGGTCGCGCCGCTGTGCCTGGTCGCGGCGAGCGTGCTCGCGCTACTCGCCGCGCTCGGACTCAGCGCCATCGTGTCCGAGCCGCTGCTGGACACGGCGGCGGTGGCTTTCTTCGTCCCGTTCGCCGTCTCGATACTGCTGCTAGGGCTCGGCTCCGACTACAACGTCTTCCTCGCCGGCCGGATCTGGGACGAGGTAGACCGGCGCTCGCTGCGGGAGGCCGTTCGGACGGCCTCGACCCGGGCCGCCCGGTCCATCGCAACGGCCGGGATAGTCCTCGCCGGCTCGTTCGCGCTGCTAGCGCTCGTACCGCTGACCACGTTCCACGAGATCGCGATCGTGATGGTGATCGGGCTCGTGCTGGACGCGTTCCTCGTCCGGCAGCTTCTGGTGCCGGCGCTGCTCGTGCTGCTCGGTAGCGGCGGCTGGCGGCCCGGGCGGCGCCACGGCGTCTGGTCGCGGTGAGATTATCTGCGAGACTCGGGGGGCCACTCCAGCTCGGGGTCGTCGTCAGCGGGCGCTTCGGGGTCCTTCCATTCCTGGGCGTGGTTGGGACCGGTACCGCGGAGCATGCTCTCGACGTCGCGGGCGAGGGCATCGTCCTCTCGTGCGCTGTGCTTGTCACTGCCCCGTTGCATCAAGTCCTCCTTCTGTCGGTCAATCCTTCAGCGAACGCATGGTCAGCCGTCAGGACCCACCGGTTACCCGGCATCCTCGCGAGCAAACCTGCTGGCGCTACCAGATGGGAATCGGCTCCCGCGTTTGCGATCCTCGCCCGACCCGTGGGCCGGGCGCTGCCGCATCGTGAGCAGCGCGTTGTTCACCTGCCCCGCGGGGTTGCGATCCTCGCCCGACCCGTGGGCCGGGCGCTGCCCGTCGTCGAGCAGGACTCCGATCGCGACATCGAGTTGCGATCCTCGCCCGACCCGTGGGCCGGGCGCTGCCGGACCGCCAGCGGCCAGGCTATTTGCCAAAATCGTTGCGATCCTCGCCCGACCCGTGGGGCGGGCGCTGCAACCTTGCGGTGCTGATCGGGTGACATCCTTGACCTGTTGCGATCCTCGCCCGACCCGTGGGCCGAGCGCTGCAGCTCTCGGTGGTCGCGTCGTGACCCGACTCGGCATGGTTGCGATCCTCGCCCGACCCGTGGGCCGGGCGCTGCCCCGGAATACCGAGCTTCAGTTGAATCCAGGCGCCGTTGCGATCCTCGCCCGACCCGTGGGCCGGGCGCTGCCTAGCGAGGCGGCGCCTCTGACCGCCGAGACGCTGGTCCACCTTGATCGGTAATGCGATGAATCTGACGTGGCCGAGCCCCTGAGTGCGCCGCCTATCCGGCACATGATCACCGTTTCGGAAGAAT
>JBOHGH010000036.1:0-38569 GCA_050699975.1 Pseudonocardiaceae bacterium
CTGGAAACGTCGGTGGCGTCGAGTTCACGACGCCGCACGCACCCGCGTGCGTCGCCCCCCGAGGCCGGCCCGCCGGCCGGTGCCGGTATACCCCGCAGGTGCGCCCACAGGACCCGTAGCAAGCGGTCGGGCCGCAGCAGTCCTTCAGGTTGGTCCACCATGCCCATCACTCGGACTATGGCACCGGCGAGCGAGCTGTCGATACTGGCCGCGGCGTACAGCGCGGGCAGGTAAGCGTTGACCATCCGGACCTTGGCGGTGCGCCGGCCTGGCACATCGGGAAAGGCGAGGTCGGCGCCGACGGCGATTTCCCAGGGAGTGTCAATGACCTTCGCGATCCGCCGAAAGTACTCGCGCGGCCCAGGCGGGGACCCGCTGCGCAGCATGTCTCGCAGCGTCGCCGCCTCCATCGCGGCCACGGTCATGCCCTGCCCGTAGATGGGGTTGAACGAGCACACCGCGTCACCGATCACCAGCAGGCCGGCCGGGAAACGGCGCAACCGCTCATAGCGGTGGCGCACGCTGGCCGGGAACCGGAAGGACACCGGGTCATCCACCGGGGTGGCACCCACGAGCGCCTTCGCGACGTCGGGGGAGCACATGCTGGCCGCGAATGCGTCGAATCCGGCCGGGTCGATCGGGGGATGGTCGCCGAGGATGCCGCCCAGCGTGACAACATGCTGACCGCCCTCCTCGGGAGACACGCCCCCGCCTCGGGGGTTACCGGGAGTTGGCGCGGTGAGGACGTTCACGTCATTGCCCAGGGCACCGGGGCGCAACCGGTAGCGGCGGCTGGCATAGCCGAGCCCGATCTCGACCCGGTCCGCCTGGGGTCGCGAGTAGCCGGACTGCTCCAACCACATCGGCGTGCGGGAGCCCCGGCCGGTGGCATCGACGACCAGATCGGCGGACACCGTCTGCTCCGTGGCGCTCTCGTCGCGATGCGCGACCCGTACCCCGGTAACCCGGCGTTGGTCGCTGCCGGTGACCAGGCCGACCATGTCGCAGCCCTCGACGAAACGCACGTCCGGCAGCGCCTTCACCCGCTGCCGGACGTGGCCTTCCAGGAAGGGGCGGCTGGCGCCCAGCATGGGCAGGCCGATGTCGACCTGGCGCAGCTGGTGACCCGACAGCTGCCATCGGATGATGCCCAGACTGTCCCCGGTCACCGCGCCGGCCTGTACCACCTGCTCGGTGAAGCCGGAGAACAATTCGTCCAGCAACTCCCGGCCGCGGGCATGCAGCGCATGCACGTGACGACCCTGCGGCACCCCCCGGCGATCGGCGAGGTCAGCCGGTAGGAGGTCCCGCTCGACCACTGTCACGTGGTCGTAGGCATCGGTCAGGACCCGGGCGGTCAGCAGGCCGGCCATGCTGGCTCCGAGCACCACGGCGTGGTCACCGACGGTGGTCGACTTCATGATGATCTCCCCTGCTGGTCGTATCCGAACGGGCGACCGCCGGGTGATTCGGACACTCGACCCTGAGCGCGTCACGACCCGTGCCGAGCCTCATCAGGGACAAGAACTATCATCGAATCGATCTTCGACACCTAATAATGACCAACGCGACCTCGAACAACCACGGCGGCAAGACCCCGCCAGCGTCCTGGCCGGACGCTATCAGTATTTTTTCGGCGGGACATCACCGTGGCCGTATCGAGTTTGACTATTTCGCATTGGACCGAGCCGGTACTTTCAGTACTGCCCTCCCGTCACAGCCCACCCCTGCCGCGTACCTCAATCACAAATAGGGGCAGTACCGAAAGTACCAGATCGGGCCAATCGTGAAATAGTCAAAACCGGTGCGGCCGGGGTGATGCCCACCGAAAAGAATGCCGATAGTGTCGAATTGGTCGCTGACAGCTGAAACTCCAATCGGTCGCCGTAGAGAAACAGCCAGCGAGCCAACGGGAGGGTAGATCGTAGACAAGCTGAGGCTTGATTTGGAAACCCTGGAAGTCGAACGTCTCGACATAGCCGTGACCGGACGGGACAGAAGTTGCCGAACGAGTGTGAATTTCTTAATTTCGTCAACGAGCGCAGGGCCGTCATCGCCATAATCGGGCTTGGCAGCACCGGGCTTCCCGTCGCCCAGGGCTACGTCGATCGTGGTTTCCCGGTACGCGGCATCGACATCAATACAGTCAGGGTCGACGAACTCCGCAACGGCCGCTCCTATTTGTCATACCTCTCCGACCAGGAAATACAGACCTTGACGGAGGATTCCTTCTTGGTCGGGACCGACTTCTGCGCGGTGGCGGACGCCGACGTCGTCATTGTGTGCGTACCGACGCCGTTGGGAACCGACGGGGACGCAGATCTTTCTTCGGTTCATACCGCCTTCGACGCCATAGCGCCGTATGCGAACCGGGGAGTGCTCGTGATGCTGCAGTCCACCGTTCCGCCGGGCACCACCGACGTCCTGGCCGCCCGCCTCGCCGCGAAGTCCGGGCTCGTTGTGGGCACCGACCTGTTCGTCGCGTTCGCCCCCGAGCGAATCGATCCCGCCAACACGGCGGGCTGGTCGGTCGTCACCACGCCCCGTGTCGTGGGAGGAGTCACTCCGGAGTGCACGCGGCGTGCCAGCGCGGTAGTGGAAGCCCTGTGCGCGAAGGCCGTGACCGTCTCGGATACGCGTACGGCCGAGATGACCAAAATCGTCGAGAACACGTTTCGCATGGTCAACATCGTCTTGGCCAACGAGATCTCCGATGTGTGCCGAGACCTCGGCGTGTCCGAACGCGAAATCGTCGAGGCCGCGAGCACCAAGCCGTTCGCTTTCCTCGCCCACCGGCCCGGTCCCGGCATCGGCGGCGACTGCATTCCGGTCGTCCCAGCGTTCCTCCTCGCCAACGCTGGGCGCAGCGGGATCCCGATGCCGATTATCGCCACCGCACACCGCCAGATAGCTCAGCGGCCACACGCCGTTGTCGCCCGGCTGACCGAGACTCTCGCGCGAAGGGGCTGCCGAATCGAAGCATCGAAGGTGCTCGTGCTCGGCGTCGCCTACAAGGAAAACGTCAACGACACTCGGAACGCGCCTGCCCTGCGCATCGTCGAGCGACTGCTCCAGCTCGGAGCCACCGTCGCCTACCACGATCCACTCATCCCCGAGCTCACCGTGGGCGACCACAGACTCGAGAGCCAAGCCTGCGAACCCTCCGACGCCGCCTCCTACGACTGCGCGGTTCTCGTTACCGCACATCCGGAAATGCTCGACCGGATCGACCCGACACCGTTTCCGGTCGTCCTCGACACCCGCCATGTGCTGAGCGCGGGAGGGAACGTCGAATGGCTGTGAGCCACAACGGCCGGCAGAGCACAGCTACTGCGGTGGGTAGCCCAGCTGCGAGGCCGAACGGACTCGGGTACGTGTTCGACAACGACAGCGCCCACGCCCGAGACCAGCATCGATACCTCGCCGAGATGCTCGACTCGATGACCACTGCGCGGCTTGCCCAGACGGGTGTGGCTGATGGATGGCACTGTCTCGAGGTCGGCGCGGGCGGGGGCAGCGTGGCCACCTGGCTCGCGCAGCGGGTCGCGCCGTCGGGCAGGGTGCTCGCCACCGACATCAAGCCCCGCTACATCCCCGCCTGCGCCGGGTTGGAGGTGGCCCAGCACGACATCGTCCACGATCCGCTGCCCGAGGACACGTTTGACCTGGTCTGCGCGCGGCTGGTCCTGCGGGGCCTTCCGGAGCGGCGCGCGGTGCTGGACCGGCTGGTCCGCGCGCTGCGGCCGGGTGGGTGGTTGCAGCTCGACGAGTTCGACATCACCTACGGGCCTGCCCTGCTCATGCCGGATCCACCGGCTCGGCAGCTGTACGAGACCTTCATGGCGGCCAAAGCCAGGCTGTTCGACACGGCGGGCACTGACGGAGCCTGGGGACAGCATGCCGCCCAGGCGATGCACGACGCCGGGCTGGTCAACATCGACCCGGTACCTCGTCTCGAGCTGTGGCATGCCGGATCGCCCGGCGTGCGCCTGCTGATCCACCACACCTTCCACCTACGAGACCAGCTCATCGACGCGGGCATGACCGACCAGCAACTCGCAGATGTACGAAGACTCCTCGCAGACCCGGGCTTCAGAGCCTCGTCGTGCGTGATCTACTCGGTGCAGGGCAGACGCCCCCCGGCTCGTCATCCGGCGCCTCGTCACGCCGGGCACTGTCCGTGAACTCGACGCCAGCGACATTTCAGTCGTGCCAGACGTCGCTCTCGTCCAGTTCACGGGGCGCGGCACCAACAGACACACGCCCGACTGTTGCTCTGGAGGCGACTCAGACCGCACCGTTGACTCGATCATGACGGCAGTGCCGTCTATGCCCTCTACCCGGAGCGTCCGGGCTGGGCGGTCGCGAGCCGGGTGAGGGTCTGGCGGCAGACTTTGTCGGTTGGGCCGAGCGGCAGCTCGGGCAGGGCGAGGAGCAGCTCGGGCAGCTTCCGGCGCTCCAGACCGCGTTCGCGCTCCAGGAAGGCGTTGAGCTGGGTCAGCGTGAGCGGCGGGGTGTCTGGCCGCTGAGCGATACAGGCGCACAGCCGCTCACCGAAGTCGGGATCTGGGACGGCGATGCAGGCGACGTCGGCGATCGCTGGGTGAGCCGCCGCCTGCCGCTCCACCTCGGCCGGGCTGATGTGGTAGCCGCCCCGGATGACGATCTGTTTAAGGCGGTCGACGACGCGCAGGCAGCCGTCCGAGCCGATCAGGCCGCGGTCCCCGGTCCGGACCCAGCCGCCCGGTGTCCGGTAGCGGGCGTCGAGTTCGGGTGCATTGACGTAGCACAGCGGGGTCATCGGACCGAGCGACCAGATCTCTCCTGCCTGGCCGGCCGGCACGGGCTGCCCGTGCGGGTCGACGATGCGGATGTCCGCGACAGCCGGATCGGGCCGGCCCGCACACCCCGACGCCGGCGCGCAGTCTCCCCCGGCAGTGTGGCAGTTGACGCCGTCAGCCGACCCGTAAATGTTGACGACGGGAGCGCCGAAGCGGGTCCTGCATGCCTCGATGGTGGCCGCCGGTAGCGCGGCGCTGCTGGACACGAGGGCGCGCAGGCAGGACGCGTCCTCGCCGGAGGCTCGGGGTCGATCGGTGATCCGACGCAGCATGATGGGCACGCCGAAGACATGTGTGGGCTGGTGATCTGTGATCATGCGCAGCGCGGCGGCGGGATCGAAGGCGTCCAGGAGCAGCAACGTGCCACCGTGGCGGGCGAGGATGACCACGCCACACGAGCCGTATGAGGAGGCCAGCGGCACAAGGATGAGGCCACGCATCGGCTCCGGGCCACGGGGTTCCGAGTCACTGTGCAGCGCACCGATGTAGTTGCCACGGCCGCCGGCCATCGCGTTGTGGGCGTAGGCGACCATCTTCGGCTCGGCTTCCGATCCGGACGAGACGAGGATCCGGGCCGGCGACTCCGGGTCAATCGGCGCGCACGACCACCTCCGTTGCGCGCCTGCAGCGTCGTCGCTGGCGAGCCACCGGTCCAGCGGCTCGCATCCGTCCGGGGCGGTGCCGAACACGAACACCGTGCGCAGGTCGGGCAGGTCTGGGCGCAGGCCGGCCAGGTTCGCGGCGAGCGGTACCCGCCCTGCGACGTCGACGACGATCGCGGCGCTCGCCCGGGAACGGCCGAGCAGGCTGACAGAGTCCCGGCGCCCTCGACCGGCGGGGTAGGGCAACGCCACAGCACCAACGGCCGCGACGGCCAGCTCCGCGGCGACGGCTCGCCAGCCGTTGGGTAGCTGGATGCCGACGATGTCGCGTGGGCCCAGCCCCGCATCGGCCAGCGCTGCGGCGATGCGGCGAACGCGGGTATCGAGGGTGGCGTAGTCGATCGCGCCGGCCGCGTCGATCACCGCGGTCTGCCGCGGATGGGCTCGCACGTGCTCGCTGAACAGCGTGTAGAGATCCCGGTCGGGACAGTGACCCTGCTCGACCCAGCGACGCCGCAGCGCAGCAGGCACCAGGTCGCCCAGCACGATCCCGTTGGTCGAGGTCCAAGTCATGTCGGTAGCAGTCCGGGCCATCAGGAGAACTCCCAGGGTGGGCGGGTGAAGGTACAGACGTCGTGCTGCAGGGCCCGCGCGAATCGGGGGTCCGTGGCCAATGCGGCCAGGGACGTGCACACCGGGGTACCGGCCAGACCGGCGTCGGACAGCCGCTCGACCCAGGTGCGGCTCGGCTCCTGACGGAAACGCGCGGCGATGTCCTCGAAACTGGGCCCGGCGCCGCAGGCTGCGGCAAGTCGATCGGGTTCCATGCGGGTGCGGGTGGACAGCGCGACGTACCCGTCGGCGGTGGCCAAGGGCCGGTGCAGCGGGGTCCAGACCGGCCGGCCAGCGCGCGAACCGGCATCTCCGGCGGCCGCGACCGCGTGGAGCACCGGCTGCTGGAACGCCGGCTGTTGGAGTACCGCGGCGGCGGACAGCAGCGAGGAGTCCACCCGCTGCCCCGACCCACTGCGGATCCGGGCGATCAACCCGGCCAGCGCGCCTTGCGCGCAGATCAGGCCGCCGAGCACGTCGGTGAGCGTCATCAGCGACGGCGCCGGGGGCTCGCCGTACGGTCGGACCATCGCGGCCAGGCCGCTGTGCGCCTGGACCATGAAGTCCGTGCCCAAGGGGGGCTGATCGCCGAACGTGTCTCCCCACCCGGAGGCGTAGGCGTAGACGAGCCCTGGGCGCACGGCGACGAGGTGCTCAGCGTCCAGCGCCAGCTGAGCTGCCTTGCCCGGCGCCCAGTTGTGCACGAACACGTCGGCCCCCGCCACCAGCTCCTGCACGGCCCGCCGCCCGGCCGCGGACTTGAGGTCGATCTCGACGACGTCCTTGCCGCGGTTGAGCGCAAGGAAGCGTGCCGAGCAGTCGCCGGCCATCGGGGGCATGCCGCGCAACAGGTCGCCGCCGGGCGGCTCGATGCGGACGACCCGGGCGCCGAGCAGCCGCAGGACGTGCCCTGCGAGCGGGCCCTGGAGGCGCCTGCAGGCCTCGATCACCACCAGGCCCTCGAGTGGCAGCTGCGCCGTGGCCGGCGAGCAGGGCAGGGGTGCCGCCCGCGTGTCGTCCACTATCGCGGTGATCCGCCAGGGTGGCAGCCCGGCTGCGAGTTCGGCGCTGCGCTCGGCCACGTCGCGTAATCGCAGGATGCTGACCCCGGCCGCTGCCGCCGCGGCGACCAACGCGGCGAACCTGCACCGACCAGCGACCCTATGCAGCTCGTCCGGGAGCGGGCAGGTCGCGGTGGCGTAGCGAAGCTGGAACGGCTGCCAACCACGTCGCACTGCCGTCCCGTCGGCGTCGAGAAGCGCCCAGAAGCGCCGCCAGCCGGCGGCTTCCAGCACTTCGATCTCGAAGCGCACGCCGTCGGCCGACGTGAACGGCGGCCCGCCGGGACGCATCGGCTCGGCCCAGTCGTCGTCCGCGGTCGCCGCCGCCAGGTACTGCGCCACGCTCAGCAGCGCTGCCTGGGCAACCGAGGTGGTGACGCGGCGCAGGTCCATCCCGCGCAGCCGGCCGACCAGCACCGCCAGAGCGCCCTGCGCGGCAAGCACACCGGCCGTGGTCGAGGCGTAGTCGACACCGAGGGGCTCGGGGATGCCGGACTTGCGCCCGTGGACATGCATGATCCCGCAGGCGGCCTGGACACCTGCCTCGTCCTCCAGCGGCATGTCGACGGGACCGGCCCACTCGATCGCGCAGTCGATGCGCAGCGGGTGCCTCCCGCCGTCCGGCAGGCTCACGTCGACGTGACCGGCGCCTGCGACCAGGCTTGCGGAGCTGCCAGTCAACCCGTACCCGAGTGCCCGCAGGTGGCGTACGGCGACGTCGGCAGCCACAGCCATCACCACCCACCGCTAGCCCGCTCTGGTGTCGCCGAGTTCGACACCAGAGCGCTCCGTTACGTCATCGGCAGCTCTGGTGTCGAACTCGGCGACACCAGAGCTGCGCGGGATCCAATCCAAGATTGACTTGGTCAGCTATTCAGACGATACCCCCATCCATTTCCACTGGATATCACCTTTACTATCCTGGTTTTGACCAAGTCAGGGTGGGTCGACCTGGTACTTTTGGTACCACCCCCTGCGTTCACTCGCCCTCCCCGCCCGACCCAAGGGAAAATGAGCAAAACCAGTACGGTCAGGGTGACGACTGCCGCAAAAAATAATGGTAGCCTCCGAGAGCGTTTCCAGCTATTCCATGCCGATTGACCCGTTGAAGGAGTCCATGAATATGCATACTCGACGATCCGGCGCAGTAGCGCTGGCCGGCGCGCTCGTTCTCGGAACCCTACTCACCTCTGGTGCCGGCATTGCCCAGGCTGGCGAGTCGCAACAGGGCGGCTCTTCATCGGACACGGTTGAAGGGGCACCCAAGGTTATCGATCTTGGGGATATCGGTCGCTTTGTCGCCGGTACCGGTGCGAACCTATTCTGAGAAGCCCGTCGTCTGGGATGGCCGGGCGGAGGGTCGATGCCCCTGGCGTTGTTACCTCTAGCCCGGCCCGGCTGGGCCGGACAACGAACGAAGCACTCTCTTTACGGCATCGACGCGGGCGGCGCCTCGCACCCGGCCGGCCGCAGGCGGGTGGCCACCGCCATCCGGTTCCAGACGTTGATCGCCGCGATGGTCCACAGCAGGTGGGCCAGCTCGGTCTCGTCGAACCGCCGGGCAGCCGTCTCGTAGACGGCGTCCGGAACATGCCCGACCGCGAGGAACGTGACCGCCTCAGCGAGCGCGAGGGCGGCCCGTTCCCGGTCGTTGAACAACGGTGTCTCGCGCCACGCCGCCAGTGCGGACAGGCGCTGCTCGCGCTCGCCCGCAGCACGGGCCTCCCTGGTGTGCAGGTCGAGACAGAACGGGCAGCCGTTCAGCTGCGAAGCGCGAACTTTCACCAGCACACCGATGACCGGGTCGAGCTTGTCCTCGGCTGCTTGGCCGAAGGCCACCATCGCACGGTGGACATCGGGGGTGATCATGGGCAGGTTCACCCGGGTGGCCGGCGCAACGTCATCAGTCATGGGAGGTTCTCCAGCATGTGGTAGCCGCCGTGGAGGAAGATCAGAAACGTCCCGCCCTGCTGCACCCCGGCGGCGACGACCTCACCGACGACCATGGTGTGGTCGCCGATGTCGAAGCTGCCCCACAGGACACACTCCAGCCAGCTCGGCGCGTCGAGCACCAGCGCCCCGGTGTAGTGCCCCGGCGACGCGCACAGCGCGTCGATGCCAGCGGCGCGAGTGGCCCGGTCTTTGGCGAAGAGGCGAGCGACGTCGGCAGCGGCGCCATCGAGAATGGAAACCGCCCACGTCTTCGTCGCCAGCAGATCGGTCAGGAATCCGGAGTCACGGCGCAGGCACAGCGACACCAGTGGCGGGTCAAGCGAGACCGAGGTCAGCGAGTTGACCGTCACCGCGTCATGCCGCCGGCCCTTCACCCGGTCGGCGTAGGTCGTCGCGACACACACACCGGTCGCGAAGTTCCGCATGGCGCTGCGCAAATCGGGTGTCACTTTTCCATTTCTTCATTCGTGTTCTGGTCTGCTAGCCGGAGTCCCGGTGAGCGCACGCTGCTGGCAGTCCGCGACGATGAGCAGGAAGTTCATGAAACCTTGCTGGTACGCCGACAAGAATGCCTGCTCGATACCGTTCCGGAACTCGGAATTCCGCCGCAGCTCCCAGTACGGGATCGCATCGGCTGTCAGGTCCGTCACCTGGCAGGGAATGAGACCATTGGCCTCCAACGCAGCAAAATAGGTGCTGCGCGAATGGATGTGGCAGTTGTAGAATCGATTGATCTCCTCGATCTCGTGGCGCGGGGGCGATACGATGTCGTTGTAACACCACGTGATGACGACGTACCGGCCGCCGGGCGACAGCAGCCTCGCGAACTCCCCGAACGCGTCGAACAGATCGACGTACATCGTCGTCTCGTTCGACACGACACACTGGAATGACTGGCCTGGAAATCCAGTCGAGCGCATATTCCGGTAATGGAATTTCACCCGGTCGGCACAGCCCCGCTTGATCGCCAGCTGCCGGGAGAAATCGATCTGGTATTCCGAGATGTTCACCCCGTCGACCCGGCAGCCGAATCGATCGCCGATCATGAAGCTCGTGCCACCGCGTCCTGATCCGGCGTCGAGGACACGGTCGTAGGGCGACACAGCGCCGAGCGCGGAGATGATGACTTCGACCTGCTGACTTTCCAGGCGATGCATCTCTTCGACGATCCGGTGTTCCCGCGTTTCGGCGGGTCCGTCGAGGGCTCCGGGATCGAATGCGCCGACGCCGTAATGATGGTGGTACAGATCGTCGATCTGGCCCGGGAGAAGATTGATCTTGTCGTCCTGTTTGTTATCCCAATAGCTGGCGATGTCTTTTTCGTACGAGCTGCGGATCACGTCTACCCGCGAATCGAAGTTGACGCTCACGGTTGATGTCCTTTCAGTAAGGGGTCATGTCCAGCGGCCTGTGCCGTAGGTGGCTCCGACGCCCGTCAGCTGCGCCCGCAGTGCCAGGCGCCGGACCTTGCCCGTCCCGGTGCGGGGAACCTGGTTCCAGGTCAGGACGATCGGCTCGTCGAGGGCCGGCAGATCCCGGACGGCAGCTCGCCAGCCGGCGGCGTCGAGGCGGCCGTCTCCCGTGACGACCACCGGCAGCGGGGGCGCCCCGGGCGTGCCCAGGACGATGCATTCGAGTACCTCCGCAAGCCGGTCGTCGATCACATCCTCGAGCTCGACGCAGCTCATGCCGGGGATCTCGTCGACCTCCCGGTCGAGGAACACGACGCCCCTGCGCGTGACGATGCCGATGTCTCCGGTGTTGAACCAGGGGCCGTCGGCCTTCTCGTCCCACCGCTGCTGCTCACCGAGGTAGCCCAAGCATCGAGCCTTCGTCCGGGCCATGATCACCCCCGGCTGCCCCGGCGGGAGGGCACGGAAAGTCTTCGGATCGACCACGCGCAACCTGACCCGGCCCGGAGTGGGCAGCCCCTGGTTGCGGGTGGTCGGATGCCGGTCGCCGCGAGCGGCAAGTGCTCTGCGGGTGAACAGGCGAAACGTCAGCGGCCCGGTCTCGGACTGGCCCCAGCCGTGCACGAACACCGCACGCGGTCGCTTGGAGGCGGCGAGGAACGTCCGCACCGCGGGTGGGTGGATCGCGTCGTAGGTGCTGACGTACACCCGGACGTCGCAGAAGGGGCTGCCCGGCTTGGCGGCCATCGGCTGCCAGCGGATGAAGGTGGACGGCAGCCCTTCGAGGATCGTCGGCGGATGGGCCCGCAGGACCGGTTCGGCGCGAACCGGATCGTCATCACTGATGATGACGATGTGGCGGGGCGCCAGGGTGAGCGCCACCGCGGTCCAGCAGAAGGTCCGGCCGTGCGAGAAGGCGCTGGCGGTGGCCACGGTGTCGCTGAGCCGGCCGCCGATGACCGGCCAGCGGCGGGCTTCGAACTGCGCCAGCTGGCGAATGATGGTGGTGGTCGAATGCAGCGTCAGCTTGGGGAGGCCGGTCGTCCCGGAGGTGGGGCAGACGACCAGTGGCTCGTCGTCGCCGCGGCGGTGCGGCGGTGGCGGTGCCTGACCGCGCACGCTGTCCAGGGACAGCGCCCCCGGCGCTGAGCGGTCGATGGTGAGCGTCGTCTTGGCCAGCGCAGCCAGGTCCACTCCCGCCCGGCTCGCCGCGTCGAGGGTCTGGGCGGTCGTGACGAGGACGGCCGGCTCGAGCCGCTCCAGCAGGGTCTGGATCGCGTCCGGGGGCAGGTTGTTGCGGATCTTGGCGGGGACGGCGCCGGCGCGCACCGCGGCGTAGGCGAGCACGTCGATGTCCCAGTTGTTGCCCTTGACGATGGCGACCCGGTCACCGGGGCCGGCTCCTGCGGCGGCCAGCCATCCCGCGGCGTCAGCAGTGAGGCCGGCCAACTGCTCGACGCCGTAGGTGACCCCGCCGTCAGGGGCGATATCGAACGGACGGTCGAGGTGGACGAGCGTGGTAGCGCGCTCGGCGGCGTCCTCGAACAAGGTGCTCGGGTTGATCAGCTTCACACTGACTCCTTTCCCACGACAGACCGGGACGGTCGTCGCTGCCCGCGCCGCCGATCCGGCGCACGGAGGTCCTGACCCGCCCAATCCCGGTTCTGGCTCACCAAGCCGTCCCGGAAGTAGCCCCAGGGACCGGTCACCGCACGACGGATCTCGTCTGCGCCACTCCTGAACAGATCAGATCCGAAGACGCGCAGCGCACTGAGTCCAGCGTTGAAATAATGCTGCCGGATGAACTCTGGCGAACGGTATTTTCCCCACCACAAGAGCCGAAGAACGGGCGCCAGCGTGCCCACGCCGGCCGGGCACCGGTCCTCGGGATTCAGCAGCTGCCACGGGCCGGGACACAGCCGGCTCTCTTCGAGTAACCGGTAGATATTCCTCGACGCCTCGGCCGGCGAGATCAACTGATCGCGCACTGCCTTCATCTCGGCCACCGCACTGGTGAACAGCTGCCAGTACGGCGGATAGTCGATCGCCTGCAGCCCACGGTAGGGATGACACTCGAGCTGCTCGAAAACTGCCGGGTCCCGGTGCTCCTCGAACCGCACGAGCGACTGGACCATGGGGTTGCCGCTGTACAACGACGCGACCATCCACACCCGGTGCCAAGCATTCCAAAGCTCAAAGTCACGAAACGCAATGTAGGAACACGCCACGAACTGGTCGTAATACGCGAAGACAGATTTCACCCAGGTGCCGACATACTCGAAGTTCCCAGTGGAGAAATCCTGTTGTCGCGTCGCCGTGATGAGCCGGTGAGCCAAAGCGTTCACGGCCATGGCCGTGACCGTCAGACCGCTGGAGAAGAGCGGATCCACGAAATCAGACGCGTGCGGCAGCAAGCAGAAGCGGTCACCGACCACGTGCCGCGAGGAGAACTGGAGACGGCTCGTGCGCACCCAGCTCCGCACCGGGGTGGCGTCCCGAAGCTGCCTGACAATGCCAGGGAAGCGTTCCACGATGCTCCAGAACTCTTCGTCCGGCGACAGCTCCTGCTGCTCGGGAAACTCTGCCAGATCGAGGACGAGCCCGACGCTGCAGAGCGGGTTTGTCGACATCGGATGGTTGCCGAACGGGATGATCCACATCCACCCGCCCTCGAAGATGTGATGCAGCGTGCCCTGAGCGACTGGCGTGGCCATGCCGTGCGCTCGCCACATCGGCCCCATCTGCTCATAGAGCGGGACGCCCACCATGTGGGTGAAGATCGCCCGCGAGCGCGTCTCGAACGGGCACGGCTGTTCACGCAAGCCCAATATCCGGGGAATGATGGCGCCCGGTCCACCGGCGTCGACCACGTAGTGCGCGGAAAAGGATCTGTTCTCCTTTCCCTCCGTTTCGAGCCGGACGCCGTCGGGACCGAACTGCACGTCGGTGATCCGCGTTTCAGTGTGGCAGACCGCACCGTAGGAGGTGGCGAGCGAGAACAGGTATGCGTCCACATCCTGGCGGAAGTAGTGCATGTCGGGACCGATGGGGGGCGCAAAGGTGGGAAACTGGGTGCATTCTTTCGGATCGTTGGATTGACCCGCACGGTGGTACACGAAACTGAAGCTCCGCTTCACCCCGCTGGTGGCTGCGACGTGCTCCCGCATACTGCGGTAGTTGCTCAGGTACTGCAGCTCGGGCACACCGTACCGGGCTGCCAGCACGCGCATACCAAGGCTCGAATCGGGAACGGTCGCCTCGCCGATGGCGAAACGGGGATGCGATCCACCCTCAAGACAGAGCACGCTAACGCCGTTGCGCGCGAGGATCGTGGCGAGGATCGTCCCCCCGATACCTCCCCCGATCACCGCGATGTCAAAGCTGCTACGTTCGGCCATGAAACGCTCCCGTCGCATTGCGTGCGGCGTGATCGGGGTGGGCCATGACCCGCCACGCGGCCAGGTCGGCCGAGCGAACGGCTCCTTCGCTGGCAGGGCGCAGCATCACCCAGTCGCCCGCGTAGTCGACGGCGCGAAGGGGGCGACGCAGGAATTCGGATCGCAGGCCCACGGCGGCGGGAGTCGCCTCCGGTAATCCGTGCCGGTACCGGTGCACGAAGTTGGCCACGGTGGCCTGCCGCAGCCCCGGCAGGTAACGCTCGGCCTGCGTGGTGAGGCGGCGCACCACTTCCTCGTCAGGCGCGTCGATCAGCTCCCGGGTCGTCAGGGGACACGTCAGCAGCGTCACCAGACCGCGGCCCGAGGGCGCCCGGCCCGGGTGCTTGAGGTGATCGACCATGATCACTGAGACGACCGGGTCCTCCACCGCCGGAAGGATCAAGGTGTAGACCGGCCGGGCAGCCGGAGGTGCTAGGGGTCGGTCGAGCGCGCAACTCACCCTGAGCACGGGGGCGTAGGTGCATGCCTCGAGGTAGCGGTGCTCGTCTGGTGGCGCGTTCGCGTGCAGGTCCCGTGCCAGGGGAGCGGGCACGCACAGCACGACCGAGCGCGCGCTCAGGCTGGCGCTGTCGCTGACGATCCGGCCCGAGCCCGGCGCGGAGACGACCTCCCGGACTCGGAAGCCGGTGGTGACCTCCACCCGCTCGGCGAGCCGGCGGGCCAGGGTGTCCATCCCGTCCCGGTAGGTCCGCCAACCGGCGCTGCTCCCGCTGACCAGCAGTTGACTGACGAACGGAGCTGCGGCCGACCGGTCGGTATGCCAGCTGAAGAAGCCACCCACAATCGGCTGGAAGAGATAGTCGTGCAGCTCGCGGCCGAAGCGATCGCCCAGCTGCGCGACGGTCACGTCACCGAGCGGCGTGCGCTCGGGACAGTCCGGATCGAAAGCATGTCGCCGGCGGCCAGCCCACGCGATGAACCGCAGCAGGTCGCGCCGCCCTCGCCACGACAGTCCAGCCCCGGTCACGAATCCGAGCGGGCGGCCCACGTTGTGGTGGGCACGACCACCGCGCCACACCGCGACGGAGGTGGTGATGCGCGGTACCTCCGCCGCGCCCAGACCCAGTTCGCGGATCAGCTTCCAGGTCGCGGGATTGCCGACCATCGGTACCAGCTCCGCTCCCGTGTCGATGAGGTAGCCGTCGTGGCGCAGGGTGCGCATGCGCCCGCCGACACCGTCAGCCGCCTCGAATACCTGGACCGATCGGCCGGCAAGCTGCAGCGCGTAGGCGACGGACAGGCCGGCGATCCCGCCCCCCACCACGGCGACGTCGAGGTCCGGGCTCATCACACGCCCGGCCCGATGAGCGGATACAGGATGTTCACCACGACCAGCGCCGCGACGGCCACGCGGTGGATCCGGATCCCGAGCCGGCGGGCCACCAGGATCTCCCCGCGGACCAGACCGGTCCTGAGCTGGACGGCACGCAGCACCATCACCGGCAACATCGCGAGCGGGAACCACCACGGCGCCACGCCGGCTGCCGCCGAGACGATGATGATCACGGCCTCGGCGAGGGAGAGCACGCCGATGAAAGCCGCATTGCCGCGCGCCGAGACGGTTGCCGCGACCGTGGGACGCCCGACCCGCCGGTCACCGGCGATGTCGTTGATGTTCGAGTACACCCCGAACAGCAGCGGTCCCAGGCCGAACAGCACTGCCTGCACGATGGCGAATCCGGTGTTCTCGGCGGCCAGCAAGCCGTACGGGACCAGCACCACGGCGACCCCCAGACCCGCGATGAAGGCCTCCTGCCCACCGTGGTAGCTGATCTTCAGCCCCCACGAGTACTGCACGCAGAGCACCACGTAGACCACGGCAGCCACGAGGACCCAGAGTGGACGGTGCGGGGCCAGGGCCACCGATACGGCACAGAGCAGCGTCCCGACCCCCGCCGCTCCCCAGCCGAAGCGCACCGCCTCCGCCTCGCTCAGCGTCCCGGCAAGCAGGGGCTTGCGGGCCAGCCGGCGGGCGGGCGCGTCCGGCCCGTAGTTGATCGCATCGCTGCCGTCCCGGTACCCGGTCACGTCGTCGAAGGCGACCAGCGCGGCGATGAGACAGACCTCACTCAGCAAGAAGATCGCCAGCGTGAGGAGGTTCTGACCGTCCAGCCGCGCGGCGGGGGCCAGCAGCGTCCAGACGACCAGGGCGCTGAGGTAGTAGTCAAAGACGTCGAGTTTGGCCAGCCGCGCATACGCGCGCATCTTGGCGCGTCGCACCGCGGCGGCGGGGCGCTCGAGCTCGCTCGTCATCGGTTCTTCTCTCTATCCGCGGGCCCAGTCGCAGACGGCGTCGGCGATGTGCTCGACCTGCGTGTCGGTCAGGTGCGGGTAGACGGGGACAGCCAGCGTGCGGGCGCTGGCCTGCTCGGCATGCGGCCAGCGCTGGCCCTCGGCGGCGAACCCGGCGAACGCAGGCTGGTGAGGCAGCGGCGACGGGTAGTACACGTGGCTGGCGACTCCCCGTGCGGCCAGGTGCGCTGCCAGCTCGTCACGGCTTTCGGCGAGCAGCGAGTAGACGTAGTAGCAGCGGCCGTTGCGCCCGGGTGGCGGGGCGAGCACACCGTGGTCCCGCAACGGCACGAAGCGCTCGGTGTAGTACTCGGCGATCCGGGCCCGCCGCTCCAGACGGGCGGCCAGACCCGGCAGCCGGTGGAGTTGGAAGGTCGCGAGAATCTCGTCGAAGCGGCTGTTGTAGCCGATACGGTGGTGGAGGAACCGCTGCTTGCCGTCCTGGCCGTGGTTGCGCAGCATCCTGACGATCCGCCCGAGCTCCGGGTCGTCGGTCACCACGGCACCGCCCTCTCCAGCAGTGCCGAAGGTCTTGACCTGGACGAAGGAGAAGACGCCGGCCTCGCCCCACAATCCGGCGGGGCGGCCGTCGAGCACCGCGCCCTGGGCCACCGCCGAGTCCTCCACCAGACGCACCCGGTGACGCGCGGCGATCTCACGCATCCGTGGCATGTCGGCCATCACCGAGAACATGTGCGCCGGCATCAGCACCCGGGTCCGCCCGGTGATCAGGCACTCCATCTCGTCCGGGTCCGCGACCATGGTCCACGGGTCGATGTCGGCGAATACCGGCGTCGCCCCGAGGTTGCACACCGTGCTCGCCAGCGGCGCACAGCCGAAAGCCGGTACCACGACCTCGTCGCCGGGTCCGACGCCCATGGCGTGCAGGATCATCGTGAGCGCTGTCGTGCCGCTGCCGCACGCGACGACGTCCGCCGCGCCCATCCCGGCCCGCAGCGCCTCCTCGAACCGGGCCGTGCACTCACCGAGGATGAACCGCTGCTGCGGCCCGGTGCCGATGTCACGCACGATGTCGAGCAGCGCGTCCCGGTCGGCTTCGAAAAGGTCGGGAGGGAAGAACGGGATCATCGCCGCGGCCCCCCGGTGGCGAAGCGGCGGATCACGTCGCACACCCGGTCGACGTCGCGCAGGGACAGGTCTGGATACAGCGGAAGGGCGATCGCCCGATCGCAGGCCGCCTCCGCATGGGGAAAATCTCCCCGGGAGTAGCCGCGGCCGGCGAAGCACGGCTGCAGGTGCAAGGGGGTCGGGTAGTACGTTTCGGTCCCCACCCCGTGGTCGGCCAGGTACACGGCCAGCTCGTCCCGGCGCTCGACCTCGATCAGGTAGACGTAGAAGACCGGGTTCGTCGCTGCCCTCCGGTGCACGATCGTCGGCAGCCGCACCACGCCAGGGACCCCACCCAATCGTTCGCTGTAGGCGGCGGCCAGCTGATCCCGGCGGGCGATGTCGTCGCCGACGCGGGTGAGCTTGGCCGTGAGCACCGCCGCCTGAATGTCGTCCATCTTGCTGTTGACACCGGAAACGGTGGTGGCATTGGAGATCAGGGCGAAGTTGTCGAGTGTGCGGCCGAACCGTCCGTGGTGACGCAGCGCCGCCGCCGTCTGGGCCACCTGCGGATCGTCGGTGAGGATCGCACCCGCGTCACCGATCGCGCCGAGCGTCTTGCTGGGAAAGAACGACAGCACCCCGCCAGCGCCCAGCAGCCCGGCATGGATCCCGTTCCAGCGCATGCCGAGCGCTTCGGCGCTGTCCTCCACCACGGTCAGCCCATGCCGCGCCGCCACGTCGAGCACGCCGTGCATGTCGGCCATCTGGCAGAAGAGGTGGACGGGCATGACCATGCGGGTGCGCGGGGTCACGGCCTGGGCCAACGACTGCGGATCGATCGCATAGGTGAGCGGGTCGATATCGGCGAAGACCGGCTGCCCGCCGGCAAGCACGACCGCCGACGCCGACGCGATGAAGCTGAAGGCCGGCACGATCACCTGGTCGGCCGGCCGCAGGCCGCAGGCCCGCAGCAGCAGGACCAGCGCGTCGGTACCGGAGTTGACACCCACCACGTGCCGGGCGCCGGTCCACTCGGCAAGCGCGGCCTCGAACTCGGCCACCTTGTGCCCGTGCGAGTACTTGCCGCGATCCATGATGTCGTTGCAGTGCGCGCGGATGAGCGGCCACAGCGTTTCGAACGTCGCCGCTTGCGTGAAGAACGGCACCGAACAATGCGCGGCGCAGTCCGGGACATCGACATCTGACAAGTAGGAAAGGTCCTTCATTTCCCCCCCTCCGATAGGTCACGATGGTGTCGGGGGTTGCGGAACTTGTCAAGCCTTTTCTCGACTCGCGGCGGCATGGCTTACCGGGGAAGCGTCGACCCAGTACTTAAGGTACTGGATTAGCCCGCGACAACCCGGTCAAAATTAGTAAGGTAAGGGTGATGGCTGCCGGAAAAGATAACGGTAGTATTCGAGCGGCAGAAGGCAAGCGAGAGGTATCGAGTCATAATCCAAAGGCCGAGAGGGTTGTCGTGTTCCAAACGCTCATCGTCGGCCTAGGCCGCTCGGGAAGGGACCTTCATCTGCCGGTGCTGTCCCGCGCGCGGACGATGCAGGCCTTCCAGCACCTGTTCGATTCCCGACCGATCGTCGCATTCGACCCGGGTGGTACCCAGGCCGAACTTCCTGGCGCGGTGCTGGTCCGATCATTGGCGCAGGCCGCCGACATGGCCGATCCCGACCGCACGGTCGTGCACCTGTGTAGCCCGCCGGCCACGCGCGTCGAGGTGCTGGAACAGCTCGCCCAGCTCGGTTTCCAGAAGGTCGTCGTGGAAAAGCCGCTCGCGGTTGATGAGCAGGACCTCGCCGAAATCGCTCGGCTCCACCGGCATTGGAACCTCGATTTGGTGGTGGTAGCGCCGTGGCTGGCCAGTGCGCTCACTCACCGCATCCTGCAGACCCTGCACGGGGGCGAGCTGGGCTATCTCCAATCCGTGTTCGTGGTCCAACGCAAGCCACGCTTCACCCGGTCACTCGCGGGGTGCGGCCACCCCACCGCGTTCGATGTCGAGATGCCGCACTCGGTCGGCGTGGCCCTCGCGATCGCCGGTGACGCCAAGGTCTGCCACGCCCGGTTGACCGACATGAAGTTCGAGGATGTGGTGATCCCGCGGCTTGGCAGCGCGTGGCTTTCGCTCGATCACGAGGGCGGAGTGTGCACGGAGATCCTCTCCGATCTGACGTCACCGATGCGCGAGCGCCGGATCACCCTCAAGCTGCAACGGGGGACGATGATCGGCCACTACGCGAACAGCGAAGCTGACCACACCGCGCAGCTGAGGATCACGGCCAGTGGGCACGAAACACGTTCGGTATTCCACGACGACGCGCTGACCGCCTTCATCCTGCGGACCTACCAGCGCTTCGCCGCGCCTGGGCACGGCAGCGACGACTTCACCCTCAACGCCGAGGTGGTCCGGCTGCTCAGTGATGCGAAACGCCACTGCACAGCCGGCAGTCAGGTCGGGGCCGGCCTGCTTGCCCGCCGGTACGACGGGAATGGATGGGGGCGACGTGCTTACTGACCAGGCAGCGCCCGCAGCGCCGGGCGGGCCGGGCACGGCTACTCAGACAATCTCCTACGCCGGGATCGGCGACGAGGCCGGCGCCAGTCTGCGAACCCAGATGGACGCGCTCGCCCAGCTCGGCTGGAGCCGGATCGAACTGCGCACGGTCGACGGTACCGCGGTCGCGGACCTCGACAACCGGGCGTTCACCCGGCTCGCCGGCGCCCTGGCCGCCCAGGGACTGACCGTCACTGGTGTCGCCTCGCGAATCGGCAACTGGTCGCGACCGATTACCGGAGCCTTTGCCCGAGACCTGGACGAGCTCGCCATCCTCACCCACCGGTGCGCCGCCCTCGGCACCCGGTACGTCCGGGTGATGTCCTACCTCAACGCCGGCCTCGGCGAGCGTGAATGGCGACGGCGGGCGGTGGATCGGATGCGCGAGCTGGCCGGCCGGGCCGAACGAGCCGGGCTCGTCCTGCTCCACGAGAACTGCACCGGCTGGGCCGCGGCGAGCGCCGAACGCATGCTTGACCTGCTGGACGCGGTAGGCAGCCCGGCCCTTCGCCTGCTGTTCGACACGGGCAACGGCATTGCCTACGGCTACCAGGGGTACGACATGCTGGCCCAGATCCGCACCCACGTGGCACACGTGCACGTCAAGGACGCCGAAGGTAGCGCGGCCAACCCCGTCTACACGCTGCCGGGTGCGGGGCAGGCCCGGGTGGCCGACTGCCTGCGCCTGCTGCTGCGCAGCGGGTACACCGGCGTGTTGTCCATCGAGCCGCACCTGACCCTACGGCCGCACGAGCCCGGGCCGGCAGACGGCAGCGATAAGGCTGGCGACGAGGCTGGACAGGCTCGCCACGACGGTTTCGTCGCCAGCGGGCGGGCGCTGGAACAGCTCGTGCGCGCCCAGGTGCTGCCGGCCTTCCCGGCGTGGACGGCGGTCCGAGGCGGGCTCCGCCATGCCTGACATGATGCGGGCCGAGCTGCTCGGGGCCGATCGTGACCTGCTGCTCCGCCTGCTCCGGATGCCTACCGCAGGGCCGCTGGAGACCGGGCCGGACGGCCCGCCGCCACGGCTGTGGGAAGCGCAACACGCCTACGCCGACGCCGCGGCCGGGCTGGGCTTCGTCCCCGTCCATCACGCCGCGGTCAAGCCGGAAGAAGTCCGGCGCAACGACGTGCCGCTGGCTGTCAGCCGAGCGGTCGCCAGGGTCCCCGGCTTCCTGGACGATCAGCCGAGCCTCGTCCTGCGGCTGGGACCACCCCTGTCCCGCGAGGCGACGGTCATGTTCAACGTCCATCTGGACACCGTCTCGGGCCTGGAGCCGGCCGGTTTCGACAGCGTGCGCTTCCACGGGCGCGGAGCGATCGACGCGAAGGGACCCGCCGTCGCGCTACTCGCCGGCATCCGCGCCGCGCTGGCCGCCGAGCCGGCGATCGGGACCGGTGTGGGTGTGCTCATCCAGGCGGTATCCGGCGAAGAGGGCGGCGCCATGGGCACGATCGGCACCCGACCGCTCGTCGAGCGCGGGTTCGTCGGCCGCCTCAACCTCTTCTGCGAGCCCACTGGCCGGCGTTACCTCCCGAGAGCCACGGCTGCGGCCACGGCCCGGGTGCGGGTCGATGGCTGCGACGCCATCGACGACCGGCCCGCACACGGCCACAACGCCACCGTGCTGCTCGGCTTCCTCGCCCAGCACCTGGGCTTGGCGCTGGCCCAGCACGCCGCCGACGGGCAAGTCTGCGTCGCGGGCCTGCACACGGGTCGGCTGCACAACCGGGTGTACGGGACAGGTGAGCTGCTGGTGAACCTGTCCTACAGCTCGCCAGAAGCAGGGCGACGCCTGGAGTCCGCATTCACGGCGGCGCTGCGGGACGGCCTCGCCGAATTCGCCCGGCGCTTCGCCTCGACGCGCGATTTCGCGCTCACCGCGGCGCAAGCCGCGTCGGTGACCCGGCTGGAGTGGCTGAAACAGGGTCTGCCGACCCTGGCGAGCACCGACCCGTGGTGCGAGGCGCTGCTGGACGGCGCCGGGCTCGCCCGCTGGCCGGACGACGAGCCTGCGTTCACCTGCGACGCCATCTGGTGCAACGGCGTGGCCGGCACGTTCACCGCCGTTTTCGGCCCGGGCGACCTCGCCGCCAACCACGCGCACGCCCGCGGCGAGTTCGCCGACCTTGCGGAGCTGGAGCGCTTCGCCGCCGATGTCGCACGGATACTCGTCAGCTTCTCCCGCAGCCAGGCATGCCCGCCATGACAGTGATCACATCCGTCCGGGTGGCCTACGAGGAGCTGTGCGCATTCGTCGCGCAGGTGTTCATCGCGCACGAGGTGCCCAGCGGCCGTGCCGCAGCGGCGGCCGAGGCGTTGTGCTACGGCGATCTCACCGGCCTGCACTCGCACGGCCTGGCCAACCTCACCCGGCTGTACCTCCCGCTCTTCGACCAGGCGCGGGTCGAACCGCGGGCCGAGCTGCAGGTGCTCGCCGACCGCGGCGCCGCCGTGCTGGTCGACGCACACCGAGCGCTGGGCCTGTGGGCTGCCAGCGAGGCCATGGACATGGCGACCGACCGCGCTGCTGCGTACGGCATCGGAATGGTCTCGGTACGGGGGGCCACCCACTTCGGCTGCGCTGGCCACCACGCCGCCCGGGCCGTCCGGCGCGACATGGTGGGCATCGTGGCCGCCAACTGTGGCCGGCAGCGCATCGCCCGGCCGCCGGGCGGGCGGGTCACCATGCTCGGCACCAACCCACTCAGCATCGCCGCACCGGCCGGGGACCACTACCCCTTCGTCCTCGACATGAGCACGACGGCGGTGCCCACCGGCCGGGTCCGAGCGGCAGCCCGGGCCGGGCTGGCGGTACCGCACGGTTGGCTGGCAGACGACCAGGGAAACCCGGTCACCGATCCGGCGGCCTTCGACCGCGGCGACGCGCATCTACTGTGGCTCGGTGGCTCCGGCACCGGTATGCACAAGGGATTCGGCCTGGGTCTGATGGTCGAGGTGCTCGCCGCGCTCGTGCCCGGCGCCGGACTCGGCCCGGGCCCCGACGCGCTGGCGGGCAACGGCGGACCGTCCGGGCGAGACGACGACATCGGCTTTCTCGTGATCGCGATCGCGCCGGGTGCCCTGCGCCCGGGCGGCGACGTCCGCCGCGACGCGCAGACGATGTTCGGCGCCCTGCTCGCCTGCCCGCCGGCGTGCGACGGCACACCCGTGCGCTATCCCGGCTGGCACGAGGCGCAGCGGGCGCGCGCCAACCGCCGCGACGGCGTACCGCTGGCCGAACCGCTCTACCGGGAGCTGCGCTACCTCGCCGGCGAGCTGGAGCTGCGGATCCCCGCTCCGATCGGCGCCGCCTGATGCGGCAAGTGCGAATCGGCGTCATCGGGCTCGGCGTCATCTCCCGCTTCTATCTCGCCGCGCTGCACCGCATCCCGTCCTTGCGGCTGGCGGCCGTCTGCGACACCGACGATGCGGCGCTGCGACCGTTCCACGACCAGGTGCCCTGCCACCGCGACCACCACGAGCTGCTCGGCCGCACCGACCTCGACGCGGTCGTGGTGACCGTCCCCAATGACGCGCACGCCACCGTGGGCCGGGACGCACTGGAGGCGGGGTTACCGGTCTGCCTGGAGAAGCCGCTCGCGACGCAGCTCACCGACGGCGAGGCGCTCGTGAATTGCGCTCGCACGGCCGGGGTGTGCCTTTTCACCGCCTTCCATCGCCGTTACAACTGCGCCGTCCAGACGCTGGCGAGGCGGCTGCAGCCCCAGCCGCCTGTCGAGTCGTTGACCGTGCGCTACCTGGAACGCATCGAGGAGCACATCGGCCGTGACCGCTGGTACCTCGACCCAGCGCGCTGTGGCGGTGGCTGTGTCGCCGACAACGGCCCGAACGCCTACGACCTGGCCCGGCTCTTCCTCGGCGACCTGCAGGTGACCGATGCTGGCATCGCCCGGGACGCCCACGGGATCGACCGGCAGGCCCGGGTGGTTCTCCGCGCCGCCTCGGGCGCGACGGCGCTGGTGGAGCTCGACTGGTCGTACGAGGGTGAACGAAAGGATGTGGAGATCCTCCTCGCCGACGGCAGCACGCACCGCGCCGACATGCTCCGCGGCTATCCCGGGTGCACGAACTCTCCCGGGTTCAAGGACTCACTGCCGCACGAGTACCTGGGCATCCTGAGGGACTTCGAGCGGGCGCTGTCACCGAGCGAACCCCGAGCCGACGGCGGGCTCGCCGCGCTGGCGCTGGTCGACGCGACCTACCGCGCCGAACGGGAGCGCCGCTCGCTACTGACTCCCTACTGACTCCTACTGACTACCTACTGACGACGGAGAGGCGGCCCTGATGCCGGAGGACGGGGCGAAGCGGCCGGTAACCGGCACGCTGGTGAAAGTGCTGCTGCACCGCAGGGACGACCGAGGTATGGAACTCGAGCCCTACGCCAGCCGCTGCGTGCGCCAGGGGGAGGTGCACGAGCTCGTGACGACGGACCACACCCAGACCGCGCCCGGCACGCGCATCGACCGGGTCGGCTTCCTGGGGTTCGCGGAGATCGCGCGCGCCGGCATCATCGACCGAGGCGACGAGCTCTGGGTCAACGGACACCGCATCGGTACCGTCCTGGGCTTCGACGCCTGCCACTTCCCCAACCACTACAACGTGCTGATCATCGCCGACACGCCGCGCAGCGGCTTCGACCTCGCCCTGGAGCCCGAGGCGACCATCCGGTTCGAACCCAGCGCTCCCACGTGAATTCCTGTACCAACGTCATGGCGCTGCGCGCCGCCCTGAGGTGTGAAAATGGGGTCGGCTGCCGGTCGCGATCACCCCTACTTCACAGCGATTGGCGGGGATCCCCGCCGCGTGACAGCCTTGTGCGCGCCAAGTTCGACACCAGGCGTTCATGGCCCTGGCGGGCCGCCCATGGATGGACAGGGCTGCCTAATACTGCAACGGCACTTATGGGAGTGGGTGGCCGCGGCGGTGGTAGTGGCAGGTGTGGGCTGGTGCTGGCGTCGTCGTCGCCAGCGTGACCAGGTCATGATGCGGGTCAGGCAGGCCATGGGGGTGAACGCGGTGGCCGCCAGCAGACGGCGGATTCTCTAAGCAGGCCAGGACCTACGCCCGCAACCTCGGTCTGCTTTTGTGGAGCCTAGCCGACGCGAAATCTAAGAAATGGGCGATGGAACTCACCGTACCGACACTCTGGAATCTCCTCACCCCGACGCTCCATGTCTCGGGCACGTTCCGCACCCGGTCGGCGCCTCTGACCATACAGAAGAGGGAAGACGGTGGAATCGATCTCTGGGAAGACGACGGTAGCACATTGTTTAGCTTGCCAAAGACTTTTGAAGCCAGTTGGACCGCACGACTAGTAAGTTTTGAGCCAGGGACCAAGCACGCGTTCTCAATCGACAGGCAACTCTTTCTTCGCGGAAGTCGGACTGACGGTGCGCATGAGATGCTAGTAGCTTATATGGTGACCCGCGAGAGCTACTTGGCTCAACTCCCACCCTCAGACTATCGGGGGATAATCGACCATCTGGACGAAGGTCAGTTTGTGCCGTCGCATCTCGATATGCAAATACCATCCTTAGATACCGGTGTCTGGACCCGCGTCTCTGATCCGTCCCGCCTCGCGGTAAATGTGCGCGGCTCCTTCATCACCTTGGAGGATTCTCGGATCGGGAACCCCACGTGGACACCGTTTACATTAAAGCGCATTGGAGACAACGACCAAACGGTAGACAGTCATTCGTAATCTGGTGCCACCTCATCCTCGGGCTGCATCTGCATCGGCCTACGCGCCGGTCACCGTAGCGCCTGAATTGCTTCAGGACGAAGAGGCCATGCGGATCGATCCCCAGTTGGGCAACGCCGCGCGGCCACCCACTCCCATAAGTCTCGCGGGAACCCCGCGGTGCGGTGCCTGCCACTTGGCGACACGCAGTGCGAGGTCCCGATACCATCCGGCATCGGGGACTCCTTGGGGTTCCCCGCCGGGCCACCCCCCTGACGCGAGGTTCGGGTGGCCCGGCCCTGATTCAGTGCGGTGGTGCTGGCTGACCCCCTGCGGATGGTGACGGGTTGCTCGCCGCGGTGCGGAGTGCGGCGATGAGGTCGATTTCCCGGGACAGCCGCAGCGCGTCCGGTCGGGGCGGGTGCACCCAGGTGACCGGGCCCCGTGCGGTGAGGGTGGGCGGCAGCAGCACGTTTCCGGTGATCCGGCACACCCCGAGAGGCCAGGGCAGCGCGACCCCGTATCGCTCGCCTGCGAGGAGCACCCGGTGTTCGGGGGCGTAGGGGTGAGCCAGCACCAGCGGCGAGCAGCGCCGCGTCGACAGGATCGCCGCCACGTCGACGGCCAGCAGCGCCGGGACGACCAGCGCCACCACATCGTGGTCCAGAGCCAGCCAGATCTGGTCGCGGCGCAGGGTCACCGGCCAACCCCAGCCCTGGTAGCTGGCCGCTGCCGCCGGGCGCAGCAGCGCACCACACAACGCGCTGGCCGCTCCTGTCTCGCCACCGACGGGCAGCGGCACCAGGTGCACCGCCCGGGCGGTCTCCCCTGTGCGGCCGGGTCGGTAGCGGATCAGCACCACCGGCCGAGCAGCGGCCACCGCTGAGGCGCCGTGACCGCGCCCGTTGTCGTCACCGTTCGTGGCGCTCATCGGGGCGTCCCACGGTGCACCGGAGGCGGAACCACCACCCCAGGGCACGCAGTGGCTGACCTGGTGGCTGCCGGATCCGGGATCGACAGCACACACCCCGGACAACGCGGGGCCATGGTGCTGGCTCCGAGTGCAGCGGGCGGGGCTGTATGCGTGCACACAGCCTGCGGCCAGCGGTCACGCTCACTGTCCTCAACGGGAAACGCGTGCACCAGCCCATCCCGGGCCGAGTGCGCCCACTGCACCCACATCACGGCACTCCGCGGCGTCTTCGGGCCGGTGTCGGTTAAGCGGGGCATGACAGATCCCCTTCAGTGAGCACCAGCGAGCGATCGTGTTCCGGTGGTCGCTGCGCATCGGCGGGTGGTGGAACACGGCGGGCACGATGGCTGTCGGGGGCTCCTCGCCCCCGCCGTGATCCGGGTCCGGCCGTCCCGCCCCGGGGAACCTGCGGGGTGGAAGCGGGAGCGAGACGGCCGGGGTCTGAACTGGCTCAGTGCGCGGGTCGCTGGAGTCGGGCTCGATGCCGGGCAACACGTCGGTGCCGCCCGCTTCGCCGGCTGCCATAGGGGTTGCGCTGTCCGGCACGGATGCCAGGTCGGTTAGTCCCAACTCGCTGACCAACCGGGAATGCACGAACTCCGCGGACTGCTGGAGGAGCCAAAAACGCGCCTCGCTATGCACCCGGCAGCGGCGACGACGGAATCCGAACACCGCGCCCGGACGCCGACACGACCGGCAACGACCCCACCGATCCACCGGGTGGGTCATCAATAGGGCATACAGCGCCGCGCTGGCCCGGCATGGAACTGAGCCGATCCCACCCGCGGAGCCACGCTTGGCCTGCACCACGTCCACCAAGGACCCACGCAACTGCTCGCACAACCACGTGTAACTGGCCACAGAGGCGGTCGGTCCCTTGCCAGTCATTCCGGAGCAGCCTGGTCGTAACTGGTCTGATGCACAGACAGGCTGGCATGATCTGCTTTGGTCGGCATCGTAGTCTTCCTGCGCTCGTGGCTCTGGTTGCCGGTGGGGTCGTGGCTGGGGCCACCGGGGCCTGCTGCCGGCGAGATCCCTCGTCGGCGTGATCAGCTAACCCCTGCTGGGGCGTGCCCAACAGGGGTTATAGGGGTAGCGCGGGGTAGTGCAAAATCCTCGGTGCGAATTGGTGGAGCGAGCGGAAGGGAATAGCCAGCGATGACCAGGTCGCGTAGTGCCAACGGTGATTTGGAGCGGGTCTGGGCGCGTACTGGTTGGTCACGTAAAGAGCTGGCCCGGCAGGTCAATCGCCGCGGGCAGTCACGAGGCCTGCACCTGAACACCGACGCCAGCCGCATTCGGGCCTGGTTCGCTGGTCAACTACCGCAACCGCCGGTTCCGGCGATCCTGTGCGAGTTGTTCAGCGAGCATTTCGGTTACCCGGTGCGGCCCGAGGCGATCGGCCTCGCCGCCGAGGCTGATACCGATGTCGGGCTGGCTCATCAGCCGGATGTGGGAGCTACCGTGGCGGCAGTCGCCGACCTCGGGAGCAACGACGTCCACCGCCGGGATTTCCTGCGCACCGCCCCGTTTGTCGCTGCCGCAGCGGTCGCCCCCAGCCGCGACTGGCTGCTCGCCACGCTGGACGCCACCATGCCGCGTCCCGGGGGCAGGGTCGATCACGAACAGGTCGCGGTGATCCGCGAGGCGTTCGCCGTCTACCAGGAAGCCGACGTGATGCGCGGCGGTGGCCATGCCCGCCGCGCGCTAGCCCAATACGTCACCGGTCACGTGCTGCCGCTGGTGCGCGACGCCGACCCCGCCACCGGCACCGGCGCGAGCTTGTTCGCCGCCGCCAGCGAGCAGACCTACCTGCTGGGCTGGATGGCCTTCGACGACGGGCGGCAAGCTCTCGCCCAGCGCTACCTTGTGCAGTCCCTGCGGCTGGCTCAAGCCTCCGGGGATGCCAAGCTCGGCTCGCATGTGCTGGCTGGAATGAGCGACCAGGCTCGGATGCTGGGCCATCCCCAGGAGGCGCTGCACTTAGCCACCGCCGGTCGCCACGGACTCACCCGTGCCTACAGCCCGGCCTGCGCCGCCGACCTGTGGGCGCTGCAGGCCCGAGCCCACGCAGCCCTCGGTGAATCCGGCGAAGCCACCCACGCCATCGTCGAGTCTGAGGCCGCATTCGAGCAGGTCCACCGCGACGATGAGCCTGAATGGGCGCGGTTCATCGACACCGCCTACCTTGCCGGGGAGTGGGCCAACGCGTTCGGTGACATCGCCCGACCGGTCGAATCAACCCACTTCGCCCGGCGCTCAGCCGCCGAAGCCCGCAACCAGAAGCGCGCCCGTCGCGGCGCGCTGAGCCAGGCCGCCCTGGCCCGCGCCGCTCTCACCAACGACAGCCTCGACCTAGAAACCGCCGTCCACAACGCCAACCGGGCCTTGGACCTCGCCGTCACAGTGAAGTCATCGCGCTGCACTGAGGCCATCACCGATCTCCGCGCCCGCATTCAACCGTTCCACACCGTGGCGGTCGCCCGTGATTTCGAGGAACGGGCACGCCTCGCCGTGGCGGCCAGCCGCCAGACCTAATCCCAGCGTCACAGCACGTCGCCCCCCGAACCTAACGGCCAAGATCGAAAGACACCCGCTGAGCCGGCAGTCGCCGCCCGCAGGGCCTGGTCCACCTCGTGCAAGGTATCGAGAGTTTCGGGCAGCACTGTCGAACTCGGCAACAACAGAGCGGGTCGTGGTAAACCGGTATTTCGCAGCAACTCCGTAGGCGCTGCGCGCCGCCCTGAGGGGTGAAATGCGGGTTGCTGCCGTTCGTGATCGCTCGTACCTCAACGCGAACAGCGGTCCCGGTCGCGGGTCGCGGCGGCCGCGCCGCGTGACAACCCTGCGTGTCCCGAGCTCGACACCAGTGCTGCTCGCGCAGCTTCGGACAGCACTGGTGTCGAGCTCGGCAACAGCAGAGCGGTCACTGGTATTTCGAAGCAATAGCCCGACCATGTCTCACTTGCGCCAGGCTTGCACTGTCTGCCTAGCTTCTGATTGACGGGCCCGGTGCGCGCGGTGATCGACCTGAATGAAGGCTAGAGCATGAGCTTGCGGGAGGCGTTGCGGATCGCGCTACGGGGGTTGCAGGCCAACCGGTTGCGCTCCGCGCTGACCATGCTCGGCATCATCATCGGAGTCGCGGCGGTGATCCTGCTGGTCGCGATCGGCAACGGGGTGCAGACCTCGGTCAATGAGCGTGTCGAGCCGCTGGCCAACCTGATCACCGTCGTGCCGACGGCCGGCAGCGTCCAGGGCGGCACCCCGAAGGATCTGACCGACGCCGACGTCGCGGCGCTGGACAACCCCGACCGGGCCCCCGACGTCGCCAGCGTCACTCCAGCCAGCACCGGCCAAGCAGTGGTCGAAACCGGCACCACCGAGTCGCGCACCTACGTCGTCGCTTCCACCGAGCGCTGGCTGGAGGTGAACAACCGGCAGCTTCAGGCCGGGTCGTTCTTCGACGACGCCCAGGTCCGCTCCACTGCCAAGGTGGTGGTGCTAGGTCCCACTGCGGCGCGCAACCTGTTCGGCGGTGACCCTGCGGCCGCCCTGGGCCAGACGGTCCGGATCAACCGCCAGAACTTCAGGGTCATCGGGGTGACGGACTCCGTCGGCGAGCCGAATGACAGTTTCGCCGCCATGCCGCTGAACACCGCGCGCCGCTACCTCTTCGGCGGCGGCGAGGTGGTCAACCAGATCCTCGTGCAAGCCACCCAAGCCGCCGCCGTGCCCGCCGCCCGGGATCAGGTGATCGACATCCTCAGCGACCGGCACCGGATCAAGGATCCCGCCAAAAGGGACTTCGAGGTCCAATCTCTGGGCAGCCAGCTCAACACGTTCAAGCAGATCCTCGACATCCTCACCCTGTTCACTGCCTCCGTTGCCGCGATCTCGCTGCTCGTTGGCGGTATCGGCGTCCTGAACATCATGCTGGTCTCGGTCACCGAACGAACCCGCGAGATCGGGATCCGCAAAGCGATCGGCGCGACCCGCCGCGCGATCCTCGAACAGTTCCTCATCGAGTCCGTCGTGCTGGCCGGCCTCGGTGGGGTCATCGGCGTCGGCGTCGGGGTCGGCCTGTCGGTGCTGGGCGCCGCCATCGCGCCCTCCTTCGGCCCCAACTTCGAATCGTTCGCCCCTGACGTGACCATCCCGTCCATCGTGATCTCGTTCACGATCAGCCTCGCGATCGGACTCATCGCCGGCGGCTACCCGGCCAACCGGGCCGCCCGGCTACGCCCCATCGAAGCTCTGAGATACGAGTAACACGCACCGGATCAAGATTTATTGTGGAGTAGCTCGAGGTGGAGGGCTGCGGTCTCGGCTGCGGGGTAGACACCCAGTTCTTCGGCCAGCAGCCGACGGCAGCGGTCGAATACGCGCAACGCCTCGGCTGGATTTCCCGCCGCCGCGTGTACCCGCATGAGCAACTGATGCGTCCGTTCCCGAAACGGTTCGAGCGAAATCGCCTGCTCGGCGGCCTGCACCGCAAGTTGGTGCCGACCCCGCTGAGCGTAGCCGTCGCTGAGCAAACACAGCGCCCACAACAGCACCTCGCGCAGACGGTCGCGGACACCATCGGCCCACGGGCCCTTCGCGTCCGGAAGAAACGGGCGCACAGCGACCGCCCGGGCGTACTCCGCGAGCGCTATTGCCCGTGCGGGATTGCCTTCGCGCAACATCTGCTCCGCGGTCTCCACCGCGGAGCGGGCAAACTCGACATCGACCACCACGTCTGCCGGCAGATGGAGCTGATAGGCACCGAAGCCGTCATAGGCCGCCGCATTTTCCGGCAGCCCTGCGGCGGTCACGAATGCACGTACCTTGCTGACGACGCCGCGCAGCGCAGCCCCCCAGGTGCGAGGCAGTCCGTCGGGCCACAGCACCTCGGCCAGCTCGTCGCGGGGGACGGGGCGGTCCCGCTCCACTACGAGCAACACAAACAGCAGCCGCGCTTGGCTTCCGTAAAGCAACCGCTCATCGACCACAGTATGCGCGGACTCCACCGTTACCCGGCCAGCAAGCTGGATCCTCACCGGCGCAAGATTGAAACCACCACCAATATGGCTGGCAATCGCCGACTCAGCACCCTTCGTGACCAACCGCCCCAGCCCGTTGCCGCCCACCAGCAGCCTCCCCGACTCGCTGCGTACCGACAAGTCGACCGTAAGCTCACTATACCCGAAAGTAATTCCCCCATTAGGCTTCGAATGAGAGTGGCTCGGTAACACAGAGTCGAGGTCGGCGAGTTATCGGGGTCCGAAGACGGTAAAATTGGGTGGATCGAGGTAACGCACAACACCGCAGATCGAGGCGCCATCATTGAGCAAGGTCGGTGCTTCGCTGTTGTACTTACATCTGCAAGCGACGGCGAGCTTGCAACAGTATTGTACGGCGACGAGCCGTTACATCACGGCTTTTGCATAGTCGCTCCTCGATAGAACGAATCTATCGGTACCGATGAACCCCGGTTCGGGCTGGCACGTTCCGGGACATCGTGGTTGGGCCACGGCTCGCAGAAGGGAGAGTCGGACGGTGCAGGGTAGCGGGACGCCACGATAGTCGGCGATCACCCCTGCGGGTCGCGCCAACTCCGGCCTGAGTAACGTTGAGTAACCAAGAGTCGCGCAGCGTGTTGAGGCCGCACTCATGCGCAATAGCTGAGATCATAGCTGGCAGGAACTCCTGCCAGCGCGCGTCACGCCTTGTCGGAGACTATGGAGGGAGTCGAGACGCAACCGATCAACAACAGCATGACGGCGTCCCTTCTACTCGGGGCTGTCTGGCAGAAGAGCCGTTACAGCAACCCCTGCGGCAGCTGCGTCGAGGTGGCACAGCTTGCCGACGGACGGATCGCCGTCCGCAACTCCAGGGACCCGGGCGGTCCCGCCCTGGTCTACCCCCGCGCCGAGATGGCCGCGTTCATCCACGGCGCGAATGTAGGCGAGTTCGATGACATGGCCAGCGGGAGCATGGCCTAAAGACTAGAACGTTCGTGGCAGGCAACGACCCCTCTTCGTCACCCACAGGTTCAGCATTGCTCCAGTAGTGCCTCCTAGGATGGCACGATCGGAGTACTGCGCTGCAAAGGGGGACAGAGTCTTGGGAGTAGCTCGACCACACCGCCACCATGATCCCGACAGTGCCGGGGTCGGGCCACCCAGGGGACCCACCGTCCTGCGTATCGCGCTGGGCACCCAACTACGCCGGCTCCGCGAGGCGCGCGGCATCACCCGCGAAGCCGCCGGGGAGACGATCCGCGCGTCCCACGCCAAGATCAGCCGTCTCGAGCTGGGGCGGGTCGGCTTCAAAGCGCGGGACGTGGCTGACCTGCTCACCCGCTACGGCGTCACCGACGAGCAGACCCGAGACGCCTTCCTCGCCCTGGTCCAGCGCGCCAACCAACCCGGCTGGTGGCACCAGTACGGCGACGTCCTATCAAGCTGGTTCGAGACCTACCTGGGCCTGGAACAGGCCAGCTCGGTGATCCGCACCTACGAGGTCCAGTTCGTGCCCGGCCTGCTGCAAACCGAGGACTGCGCCCGCGCCGTCATGCAACTCTGCCAACTACACGGCTCCGCCGAGGAGGTCGATCGCCGCGTCGCGCTACGGATGGCCCGTCAAGACCTCCTCACCCAACCAGGAGCACCCGACTACTGGGCTGTGGTCGACGAGGCGGTGCTTCGGCGACCCCTGGGCAGCCAGCAGACCCTCCGCGCGCAAGTCCGGCACCTGATCGAGATGGCCGAGCTACCCAACATCACCCTCCAGGTCGTGCCATTCCGCACCGGCGGCCACGTCGCGGCAGGTGGCCCATTCACCATCCTCCGATTCGCCGAACCCGACCTACCGGACATCGTGTATCTCGAACAACTCACCAGTGCCGTCTACCTCGACAAGAAACACGAGACCGACAACTACCTGCTAGTCATGGATCGTCTCTGCGTCGAAGCCGAGCCACCGGCCGACACCACGAGCATCCTCAAGAAGATCATCAACGAGATCTGATCATGGCTGCTCTGCTCATCAGGGCTTTCGCCCGACGCCACAGTACTGATGAACCTCGTCAGGCACACCAAGGTCGCTCGGCCCGGGGCGCCACCGCGAACAGGAGACCACGCCGGGCTCCAGCAGTTCCAGACGGTTGAAGAAGCTGAGGAGCTCGTGGCGGCTACGGGTCCGCAGCGGGGCTGCGCCGCTCTCATTCCAGAACCGCATGGACTCTTCGACCGCCTCGCCGTGGATTTCTGCGGTGGGGTGCGACAGCGCCAGATAGCTGCCCGAGGCCAGGGCATCGAGCAGTCGGTCGACCACCGTGTGCGCCTCGTCGGTGTCCATGATGTAGTTCACGATCCCCAGCAGCATGAGCCCGACCGGTTGGGTGAAGTCCAGCGTCCGGACGGCTTCCTGCACGATCTTATCCGGGTCGCGCACGTCGGCTTGGATATACGCGGTTTCGCCCTGTGGGGTGCTGGTGAGCAGGGCGCGAGCGTGAGCCAGGACGAGGGGGTCGTTGTCGACATAGACGATGCGGCACGTCGGTGCGGTTGCCTGGGCGACTTGATGGGTGTTGTTGGCGGTGGGGAGACCGGTGCCGACGTCGAGGAACTGGCGGATCCTTACTTCGCCGGCCAGGTGCCGGACGGCGCGGACCAGGAACCCTCGGTCGGCGCGTGCGGCGTCACGCAGATGTGGATCGCGGGCCAGAACCTGCTCACCGATCTCGCGGTCCACCGGGTAGTTGTTCTTGCCGCCCAATAAGTAGTCCCTCAACCGAGCCGAGTGCGCCACGCTGGCGTCGATGCGCGGAGGTTGTTGCTGGCCCGGCGGGTGTGCACGATCCGACACGAGTGGCCTTTCCATCGTCGGCTGGCTCTTGGGCGGCGACTGTAGCTCGCCACACCTGACTGATCTCGACGGGGCGGTTCGTGCGATGGTCGCGATCCTTCGGGCCGAGCTGGCCCCTCTTATTCATGTGTGTGCGTCGCTTGCACCAGGCTTGCGCTGCACTTCTAGGCTATTGACGAGCTGCCCGGTTACCACCACTGCAATTGCCGGTCTTGGCCGATCGGGGTGCACACGATAACTGACCCTGAATCGGCGGCTGCCCGCAATTCCAGGCACCGGGCGGTCCGGCGCTGATCTACCCCGCGCCGAGATGGCCGCGTTCATCCACGGCGCGAAGGTGGGCGAGTTCGACGGTATGACCCGGCGGGCGCGCGGCCTGACGCCACCGCAGGGGTTTAAGGGGGGATGGAGTCTTGAATGTAGCTCAGCCACACCGCGGCCCTGATCCCGACGGTGCCGGGGTCGGGCCACCCAGGGGACCCACCGTCCTGCGTATCGCGCTGGGCACCCAACTACGCCGGCTCCGCGAGGCGCGCGGCATCACCCGCGAAGCCGCCGGGGAGACGATCCGCGCGTCCCACGCCAAGATCAGCCGTCTCGAGCTGGGGCGGGTCGGCTTCAAAGCGCGGGACGTGGCTGACCTGCTCACCCGCTACGGCGTCACCGACGAGCAGACCCGAGACGCCTTCCTCGCCCTGGTCCAGCGCGCCAACCAACCCGGCTGGTGGCACCAGTACGGCGACGTCCTATCAAGCTGGTTCGAGACCTACCTGGGCCTGGAACAGGCCAGCTCGGTGATCCGCACCTACGAGGTCCAGTTCGTGCCCGGCCTGCTGCAAACCGAGGACTGCGCCCGCGCCGTCATGCAACTCTGCCAACTACACGGCTCCGCCGAGGAGGTCGATCGCCGCGTCGCGCTACGGATGGCCCGTCAAGACCTCCTCACCCAACCAGGAGCACCCGACTACTGGGCTGTGGTCGACGAGGCGGTGCTTCGGCGACCCCTGGGCAGCCAGCAGACCCTCCGCGCGCAAGTCCGGCACCTGATCGAGATGGCCGAGCTACCCAACATCACCCTCCAGGTCGTGCCGTTCCGCACCGGCGGCCATCCCGCGGCAGGTGGCCCATTCACCATCCTCCGATTCGCCGAACCCGACCTACCCGACATCGTGTATCTCGAACAACTCACCAGCGCCGTCTACCTCGACAAGAAACACGAAACCGACAACTACCTGCTCGTCATGGATCGCCTCTGCGTCAAAGCCGAGCCACCGGCCGACACCACACGCTTTCTCAACGGGATCCTCAAGGAGAGTTGAACCCTCCTTTGTATGCGCCACTTACGCCAGGCTTGCGCAGCTTTCCTAGCCTGTTGACGAGCGACCAACGATTCAGCAACAACCTCCTGGCAGCACCGCGATTCATCGACGTTGCCTGGCAGTCCCAACGGGACTGAGGAGTAGCTGGGGTGGGTGTGTTGATCGAGGGGTGGATAGTTCTGCCGGATCGGCCGGACGCGCAGCGGGTGGTGACGGAGTGGCCGTCGCAGTCCCGGTGGGTGCTGGCGCATGCATCGGGGAATCTGTGGCTGGTCGGTAACCTCGATCAGGAGGTCACGCTGGCGTCGGTGGGGTCGCTGCGGGTGGCGTTGATCGGGTCGTGCCCGGTCACCGCCACCCGGTTGACCGATCTGGTCACCAGGGTGCGCACAATGGCTGAGCTGGATGCGGTGGCGCGGGTGTTGCCGGGCTGTTTCCACCTGGTGGCGTCGGTGGATGGGGTGGTGCGGGTCCAGGGCAGCGTGACCGGGGTTCGCCGGGTGTTCCACACCCGGATCCAGCGGGTGCCGATCGCCGGGGACCGGGCCGACGTGCTCGCCAGGATGACCGGTGCGGGGGTCGACGAGCAGGCGTTAGCCGTGCGGGTGGCCTCTTGGTGGACGGTGCCGCCCCCGTTGGGTGAGCGCAGCCTGTGGCGGGGGGTGCGGGCGCTGGCCCATGACCACTACCTCCGGATCGATTCCAGCGGCACCGTCGGTGAACGGCGGTGGTGGCAGCCACCCGAACCGGAAATGGCCGTGACGGTGGGCGCAGGCGCAGTGCGTCAGGCCCTGGAAACGGCGGTGGCCGCACGCAGACCACCGCCAGGGCGGCTGAGTGCGGATTTGTCCGGCGGGCTGGACTCGACCTCGCTGTGCTTTCTGGCCGCCCGGGCGGGAACGCCGGACCTACTGACCTTGCGGTGCGCCGAGTCCGACGACGATGCGGTATTCGCCGCCCACCCCGTCAGTCGACTGCGCCACGCCGAGCACGTGGTACTCGGGCCGGCCGAGATGCCCGGTATCTTCGCCAACGTCGGCGATACCGGCGATACCGAAGCGCCTTACCCTTTCACCCGGACCTTGGCCCGCGTCCGGCACAGCACTGCGCTGCTGGCCGCGCACGGTGCCCGGGTACACCTGGCCGGGCACGGCGGTGCCGAGTTGTTCCACAATTCCCCGGTCTACCAGTCCCGCTGGCGGCCGGTGACCACGATCACCCAGGTGCGCGGCTACCACGCGTTGCACCGCTGGCCATCGGGCTTCACCGGGTCCGGGCCGCTGCGGCGCCGCCCGCCGGAGCTGCGCCGAGGTGGCCCGCTGCGGGTACCGGTGTGGGTCACCTCGACTGCGGTCGACACCACTCGGACCGTGCTGCACTCCTCCGGCGATCAGGCCGGTTCCCCGGTCGCCGACCGCGGCCACCATGTCACCCTGACCATCCTGCGGATGATGGGAACGCACTACCGCCAGCGGGCTCGGCTGTTCCGCACCGCCGGGCTGCATCTAGAGCTGCCCTACTTCGACGACCGGGTCATCGAGGCCGTGCTCGCGGTCGGCCCGTACGAGCGTCGCGCACCCTGGCGGTACAAGCCGCTGCTGGTCGAGGCGATGCGCCCCATCCTGCCTCAGGTGATCGGCGCCCGCACCGCCGAAAGAGGACGCCACGAAGACCTCCGCGTCGGGCTGCGCCGGAACCTGCCGCGCATCCTGAACGTCTTCGCTGACTCCGCGCTGGCCACCCGCGGATTGATCAACCCCGACCTGCTGCGCCGTGCGCTGCTGGCACCCCAGGTCGACAATGCCGCGGTGTTGGCGCTGGAAGATCTGCTGGGCTGCGAGACCTGGCTGCGCGCCGCCCAGACACCATCCCCACACGCCACCGCGATCAGATACCCCGCCCCGAGGTCGTAATTCAGTGGGTCGCCATTCGGAGCCGAATAGCGGTTCACGGCCGCCGCTGGGCGCCATTCGGAGCCGAATAGCGGTTCACGTCGCCACGGCGAGCGGAGCGCAATCGCCTGATCGCGACCGGGTCCGCGTGAGCGTGTCCCGAAGCCAGTCTGTGATCGGGAACAGCGTCAGACCGTAGCCCGACCACATCAGATTCGCCGCGTTACCGATCAAGGTGACCCGCGGCTCGGCGGTCCGAGGCGAAACCTCTTTAGCCATCCATCCCACGGATCTCATACAAGTCGGCGGTTCAGGTGATGCCTTGCGCGCCGCTTACACCAGGCTTGCGTTTCCCGCCTAGGTTGTAATCGACGAGGTCGGATACCTCGTCAGCCTGTCTGGCTCGCGGCCCGACAGAAGGAAGAAGATGAAGGGAAGAGAGTCGCGCGGCTGCGCGGCTGGTGCAACGTGTGTTAGCCGAATCGGCAATTCCGCCGATACGGCGTTTTGTTCCGGCCCACTGGGGGCCACCGTGAGGAGGGGTCTGTATGTCTGACGCAGTGAGCATTGCCGAGATCAACGAGCAGCACGTAGAGCTGCTCCCCGAGCGCACCGTCATGTCCACAATCTTCCTGGCCGACGGCGACACCGGCGGCGACGGCGGTGACGGCACGGGCGGCATCGGTGCGGACGTGCTGAGCGGCATCGGCATCCTGGCACCTGGGACTTCCTTCGCTGGCGCTGGCGTCGGCGGCGCGGGCGGGGCGATTAACCCAGCACCCGCCCCCTGAGCGTTGCCGCCGGTTAATGCATGTCGGTGCGTTCCCTAGATACGGCACCGCCATGTGATCACCGGCTTACCTACAGCTGCCGGTGCAATACCACCGCACGATCATGTAAAGCGCGCGATGCCGGCAGCAAGGTTAGGGTGGGGTAGCCACAACAGTGGGGTGGG